>CAIJWY010000246.1 GCA_903824455.1 uncultured Micrococcales bacterium | reverse complement strand
TCAACCTGGCTGGTTACTAGAACTTCGCCCTTTGGAAGCACCACTGGGTCGGTTCCAAAGTTTGCAACCACTGCAACACCCTGGTTTACGTAGGCGAGCGAGTTCTCGTTTTCAAACTCTGGAGCCCAACGGAAGTCGCCTGCGCCAAGACCAACAGTTTTACGCACCTTTAGTAGGCGCTTGTAAAGCTCAAGGGTTGAGCCGGCCACGCCGGTCTGCTTGTCGCGAGATAGGTGTCGGTAGTTTTCTGGCTGAGGCAGCCAGCTTTCGCCGGTGGTGTTGAAGCCGTTGGCGGCTCCCACTCCTGCTTCCCAAGGCAGTGGCACGCGGCAGCCATCGCGACCAACGCGCTTGCCTTTGGTGCGGAACCAGGTTGGGTCTTGTCGGTACTTGCCATCAAGCGTGGTGTGCTCCGGCAGACCAAGTTCTTCCCCCTGGTAGAGGTAGGCACCACCGGGTAGGCCAAGCATGAAGCTGGTGGCTGCCCTGGCACGGCGAATGCCGCGAGCTTCGTCTGGTTGTGTGAAATTGCCGTCGATTCCATCGCCCTGCGGTGGCAGTTCGCCATCGTTATAGGCCAAACGGGTCGCGTGGCGAACCACGTCGTGGTTGGAAAGCACCCAGGTGCTTGGGGCGCCAACAGCGCCGAAGGCTTTTAGCGAATCGGTGATCGAACGCATCTGACCCTCTTTACTCCAAGCGGCAAACATGTAGTCGAAGTTGAAAGCCTGGTGGTATTCATCGGAGCGAACCCATTCGGCCATGCGAGTTAGCGGCATGATCCAGGCTTCACCTGCCATGATGCGTTCGTCGTAGGAATCGATCACCTTGCGGAACTTGCGGTTGATATCGTGAACCGCAGGCTGACCCCAGTAAGGGTTTTTGCGCTCTAGTTCTTCAAGAGTGAGTTCGTCGTCGCCCTTGGCTCCACCCATTTCGGTTGAGTACTCAACGGTGTCTGGAAGGCCGGCACGTTTGATGAGACCGTGAGCCACGTCGACGCGGAAACCGGAGACTCCGCGGTCGAGCCAGAATCGCAGGATGTCGTCGAAGTAGGCCTGAACCTTCGGGTTCTCCCAGTTGAAGTCTGGCTGGCTGGAGTCGAAGATGTGTAAGTAGAACTGACCCTTTTTGCCGTTGGCTTCGCGAATGCGAGTCCAGGTGCTTCCACCGAAAACCGATGGCCAGTTGTTAGGTGCTTTGCTCTTAAAGAAGCCTTTGCCGTCGCGGAAGATGTACATGTCGCGCTCCGGTGAACCTGGGCCAGCCTTGAGGGCCGCTTGGAATAGCGCGTTTTGGTCGCTCGAGTGGTTCGGAACCATGTCAACGATGATTCGAATTCCCTTAGAGTTGGCCGCCTTCAGTAGTTCATCGAAGTCGTCGAGGTTTCCAAACAGCGGATCGATCTGCTTGTAGTCGGTGATGTCGTAGCCGGCGTCTTTCTGCGGGCTGAGCATGAACGGTGAAAACCAGATGGCGTCGATGCCAAGTTCGGCCAGAGAATCAAGACGTGCGGTCACGCCTTTGAGGTCTCCCATGCCGTCGCCATCGGCATCGGCAAATGAGCGCGGGTAGATCTGGTAGATGACGGCTGAGCGCCACCATTCAGCGTTTGCTTTGGTTTTGAATAGGATTTCGCTAGTAGGCATGTGTAAAGATTACGCTATGAACAAAGTGCCTAATTTGCCTTTAGCATTACAACCTCATCACGATGGTTCGGCTCTTTATGTGCCAAATCAGACCCCGAAACTCGGCGAAGTTGTGAAGCTGCGAATTCGCATCAACGATGCGATCGGACGAGTGACCGAGGTTCGAGTTCGGTTCAGTGAAAGCGGCGAGGCTTTTCCATCCGAGAAGGCGAAAGTTTGGAAGCGAAACGGGCGCTGGACCTGGTACGAAACCACCATCACCATTCACAATCCGAAGATGAACTACCGCTTCCTAATCAGGCTCGCTTCCGGCCAGGCACTTTGGTACAACACCCAAGGCTTAGCTGTTTTGAACCAGCCAGACGTTTTAGATTTCCGCCTCAATACTTTTTCCAGCGCACCAGCCTGGGGTAAAAAATCGATCATGTACCAAATCTTCCCCGATAGCTTCGCTCGTTCGTCCAAGGCGGATAAACACAAACTTCCAAAGTGGGCAATCGCCAAAAACTGGGACGACGACGTTATCGGCTCTGGTCCTGGAACCAGCGAGCAGTTTTTCGGAGGCGACCTGTGGGGTGTTATCGAGCACCTCGATCACCTTCAGAAGCTCGGCGTGAACCTGCTGTATCTGACCCCGATTTTCCCGGCCCGTTCCAACCACCGCTACGACGCATCTTCTTTCCACGAGGTTGACCCGCTACTCGGCGGCGACAAAGCCTTCGCGGCCCTCATTAAAGAGGCTCACAAGCGCGGCATGAAGGTTATGGGCGATCTCACCTCCAATCACTCAGGCGTTGGGCACGAGTGGTTCAAAGCTGCCTATAAGAAGCCAAAAGCCGCCGAGAGCGACTTCTATTACTTCAGCGAGAAGAACACCAAATACGAATCATGGTTCGGCGTAGCCAGTTTGCCTAAGTTCAACTGGAACTCGAAAGAGCTTCGCAAGCGTTTCATCCAGGGGCCAAAGTCGGTGGTTGCCCGCTGGCTAAGAAAGCCGTTCCACATGGACGGCTGGCGCATCGACGTGGCGAATATGACCGGTCGCACTCGCGATGAAGACATGTATTTAGAAGTGGCTCAAGTGATTCGTAAAACCATGGTTCGGGAAAACCCCGACACCTTGATGCTCGGCGAATACACCGGCGATGCCGCCTACGAAGTGCAGGGCGATGGTTGG
>CAIJWY010000245.1 GCA_903824455.1 uncultured Micrococcales bacterium | reverse complement strand
TAAAGCTTCGAAAACTTAGTTTGAAATACCTGTTGCCCATTTCATCTCTCATCGCGCTTGCCACGGCATTAGTAACTGCTGTGGTCACAGTGAATCTAACCCCTGCCACTCAAACCGTTTTAATTGCCAAAACATCAATCGCCGAAGGTCAACCAATAACTTCCGAGCTCGTTTCTAAAACTGAGCTGCCAATCGGTGATCTGGCTAGCATCTACCTTTCCAAACTGAAGCCCGACCTAATCGCCGCCAGATCAATGACCAAGGGTGAATTGCTGTCAAAGACCGGAGTCTCGCAAGTCTCCGATCAACGAATTCCAATCAGACTCAACAACCTTCCCCAAATATCGAAGGCGATTTCGGTAGGAGACAAGGTTGACGTTTGGGCCACCCCGCAAGACCTGGCTAGCTCGCCCGAGGCGGTTGCCTTTCGCGCCATTGTAGTTTCGTTGGAAACCACTAATTCAATGGCCCAGATAACCACCTCGGTCGAAATCAGAATCGAACCTGAGTATCTAGAAACACTTCTAACCGCGGTTGACTCGAATTACCGGATTTCGCTCATTTTGCACGAAACCATGAGCGATTTAGAATGACCCTCACCCTGGTTAGAAGCAAACCGAAACCCAAAACGGCTTTAGCCACGACAACACTAGTAATCGCCATATCCGGACCAACCGGCTCCACCGGCAAGTCATCGTTGGCCCTAAATCTCGCCTACGAATTCGCCGAATTGGGTAAGAAAACTATTTTGGTTGATTTAGACACCTATTCGCCTTCGATCTCAACCCTTTTGGGGATCACCGAGCCCACTGCTGCCATAACCGGCTGTGCCAGGTTGATTCGACAGGGACGGTTCGACCGTGAGCAACTCGATCGCCTGAGCGTGCGGGTGAACTACCGAAAGAGTAGTTTTCATTGCCTCACCGGCCTAGCTAGCACAAGACGTTGGGGTGAAATATCCCAAGACACCGTGACTCACCTAATCAACCTGTGCCGCTTCGAGTTCGAAATAGTGATTCTCGACCTCGCCTCTCACCTCGAGGATCAGCTCACCTCGCCGAGCAATCCGGTTCCAAGAAATACTGCCACTAGGGTCGCACTCGCTCAGTGTGATCAGGCAATAACTGTCTTAAATGCGTCTCAACTTTCTATGTCTCGATATCTTGCCGTCTTCTCCGAATTACAAGAAATTCAACGAAACCGCCTCATCGTGCTAAATCGATCCGATCCCAAACCAGCGATCTCCAGCGCTCTCAAAACCCTCACCAAAGAGACAATCTTTGCCTCCATCCCCGACGACCAGGCGTCATTTGAACTCTCCGAAAGCGAACATCTCCCGCTAGCGTTGGCAAGACGAAAATCACCTGCGAGAAACGCTATCGCCCAACTCACCAATAAACTTTTAGAGTGTCCACCCTTAGCCAACTGATATCAAAGCGCGGCAAGCTTCCCAACATCGATGTTGAGTGGCTAAACCTGCTCATTGGCGACTGGCAGATGGTAGCCGACCTGGTGAACTGCGACCTGGTGCTCTGGGTTCAAGCAAAGGATGAAAAAGACTTCATCGCCGCCGCCCATGCCCGACCATCGAGTGCCGGCACGCTCTTTTACCGCGACATCATTGGCGAAACTCCAGCGAAACTTTGGAGTAAGCAAGTCACCAAGGCTTTCTCCTCCGGAACCCATCAAGACCTTCCGGTACCGGATTCCTACGACGGAATCTCGATGCGCGTGCGAGCCGTTCCGGTGAGAAGAAGAATCAAGCCGAATCAAAATGACTTCACGTCACCCATAGCAGTGGTCACGGTTCACACCAACCTCAGCGAAGTGCGAGACCCTACCAAGCAGCGCATCAACTTCCGCAAGGTTGGCAATGAGCTTCTCGAAATGATTGAAGAGGGAAGCTACCCTGACTTCCAGAACACCACCGGATCTAGTCGGGGAGCGCCGCGAGCCAACGACGGCCTGCTAATCCTCGACAACACCGACACAGTCACTTTCGCCAGCCCCAACGCGCTCAGCGCCTTTAATCGTTTCGGAATATCGGAAGAACTGGTTGGTCAGAACTTGCAGCAGGCCATGGAGAAAGCCACTGGCAAGATCATGCGCTCCGACGAAGACCTAACCGTTGTGGTGAATGGCCGCTCCCCGTGGCGCGCCGATGCCCAAGTATCAACCATGACACTTAGCCTTCGAGCCGTGCCACTCAAGAGCAAGAATGAACGAACCGGCGCCATCATCCTGTGCCGCGACGTTTCGGAACTTCGCCGGCAGGAACGAGAACTGATTACTAAGGATGCCACCATCCGAGAGATTCACCACCGCGTGAAAAACAATCTCCAAACCGTGGCCAGCCTGCTTCGCATTCAATCCAGAAGAACCGACAGCAAAGACGCTAAGGACGCACTCGACCAAGCCATGCGCAGGGTCGCTGCGATCGCACTGGTTCACGACACTCTTTCCACGGGTCTCACCCAAGAGGTCAACTTCGACGAGGTGTTCGACCGAGTCTTGAAACTAACCTCAGAAGTGGCCGCATCAGCCGGCACCAACGTAAAAACCATTATCGACGGCAAGTTCGGCACGCTACCAAGCGAGAAGGCCACGAGCCTCGCCATGGCGATCACCGAGATTGTCACTAATGCAGTTGAGCATGGCCTCGCCAACCGCTCCGGCGTGGTTCATGTGAATGCGGAACGTAAGGGCAAGAAACTCACCGTAACCATCTCCGACAATGGCAAAGGCCTCCCGGAGAAAAAACTCACTGAAGGCCTTGGCACAAGTATTGTGAAGTCGCTAATCGAGGGCGAACTTCGGGGGAGTATCAACTGGTTTTCGCCTAAAGAAGGCGGCACCACGGTTGTGGTTGAATTACCGCTTAGCTAGCGCGGCGAGCACGAGCGTATTTGCGCTTTAGCGACTTACGCTCGTCTTCTGAAAGACCGCCCCAAACACCAGTGTCCTGGTTTTCTTTGATGGCGTATTCGAGGCAGCTGGTTGAAACAGCGCACTCGCGACAGATGGCTTTAGCCTGATCGATCTGATCTACCGCTGGCCCGGTGTTGCCAACCGGGAAGAATAGCTCTGGATCTTCGGTGAGACATTTAGCTTCATCTTGCCAGTGCATATCCATGCGGTTATTCCTTTATCTAGAACTGTAAACAAAAACAAAAAACCAAACAAAACATGGCTTTTAGTGGGTAGAAACTGAAGGGTGTTTTACTCTTGATAAGAGATTTGAAACCTTTGTTTCCTCTCTAAATCGTTTCACAGAACCAACCACTAATCAAGACCCAATTTCTTAGGACGAGCGCATGCCCAGCCCCAAACCGATTCAGCTGAACCTCGCCCTGACCTTGGTTGCGCTAGAAGTTCTCACATCCGCAGCAGTAACTATCTACTTCGGCTATGGCCTAATTACCAACCAAGTCAACGACTTACCAATCCTCGCCGCCATCGTTGCACTGATGACTGGAACCACGGTCTTTCTAGCCGCCGCCACCAAAGCACTATTCGACCTAAAGCGCTGGGGCCGCTCAGCACTCATCTTCTGGCAGTTCCTTCAGATCAGCCTCGGCTGGGGAACCATCGATGGCAAGAACGGAATCCTCTGGCTAGGAATAACAATCTTCGCGGTGTCTGGCATAACAGCAATTCTGCTGTTTTCGAAACCAGTATCTAAAGCAATACCGAGCTAAATACCTAACTGGGTGCGAAGCATAGCAACGTGCCCGGTTGCCTTCACGTTATACAAAGCCAACTCAACAACACCCTTTTCATCCAACACAAAGGTTGAACGAAGCACGCCTTCATATTCGCGGCCATACATCTTCTTCAGTCCGTAAGCGCCATAGGCCTTGTGAACACCAAGATCTTCATCCGACAAAAGGTCGAAGTGCAAGTCCTGATCCTTAGCAAATTTCAAAAGTTTTGCTGGCTTGTCTGGCGAAACACCCAGAACAGCGTAACCTGCCGCAGCAAAGACGTTTAGCGACTCTTCAAAGTCGCAGGCCTCCTTAGTGCAACCAGGGGTCGCAGCAGCTGGGTAGAAGTAAACAATTACCTTTTTACCCGCCAACGATGACAAGGGAACAGCCTTGTCATTCTGGTTTTGGAGGGTAAATGCAGGAGCCTTAACTCCACTGTCTAAACGAACGTCACTCATACCAATAGCCTAGCGTTTGCCTAGTCAAACATCCTTTGGTAATGTTGGAACTCGTTGCTAAAAACAACAAGCACCTCTAGCTCAATCGGCAGAGCAACTGACTCTTAATCAGTGGGTTCTCGGTTCAAGTCCGAGGGGGTGCACGAAATCCCGGTTCCTTCTCACGAGGGCCGGGATTTTCTTTGTTTTACAAGCTTGGCGCTAACGGCTGTGAAACGCTAAAACCTGCTTCGCAAAGGCCTCGGAAAGTGCCCACGCTTGCTTTCGGTAGCTGGCCGCCAGTTCGTGTGACTTAGCAATCTGCTCTTCGAGGTTGATGCCCTCGCGAAGGAACGCGCGACGATAGGTGCTTAGCCAAGTTAACTGTTGAGATAGACCCACCTCTGGGTGAAACTGGGTTGCCCAGGCTCTCGAACCAACCCTGAAAGCCTCGATTGTTCCGCTGCTTTCGCCAAGCAGAACAGCGTTTTCTGGCAATTCGAAAGTATCGTAGTGAAACTGAAAGGCATCTGCGGTGTCACCCAAGGCCCCGATCACGGGATCGTTGGCCGCTTCTGGAAGCATGTCAACTTTGGTCCAGGCAAACTCGCCAGTC
>CAIJWY010000244.1 GCA_903824455.1 uncultured Micrococcales bacterium | reverse complement strand
TCAACGCCGTCGATGCCCTTAATGGCTTCTAAAACATGATCAACGTGCTTGTTTTCGGCAATCACCACGGTTGGGCTGGTTTGGCCTCCCGGGAACGATTCGTCCAGAAGTTCCAAACCAATCACGGCTTCCGGCTTCACGGTGAATTGCTCGGTTGAAGCAAGACCGATTTTGATGCCGGTGGCACCCGAGGCGAGGATTCCAAGAACCGCGAAACCAGCGATGGCAACCACAATTGGCTTCTTTGAAACACCGCGTCCGAGTTTGGCCCAAAGACCGTTATCGGTTTTGTTTACTCCACCGAGTTTTGGAGCGACCGGCCAGAAGATCCAACGACCAAAAATAACCAAAGCAGCCGGAAGCACGAACAGTGCGCTAATCATGGCAACCACGATTCCAACCGCGCAGGCGATACCGAGAGAACGGGTTCCCTCGAGAGTTGCCAGCACCAGAGTGATTAGGGCAAGGACCACGGTTGATCCAGAAGCGAAAATCGCCGGAGCTGCCGCACGCCAGGCCTTCACCATGGCGTCTCGGCGGTTCTCGTGAACCAAAAGCTCTTCGCGGTAGCGAGAGATGATCAGCAGGGCATAGTTTGTTCCGGCACCGAATACCAGAACCGAGAGAATTCCGGTGACCGAGCCGTCGAGAGAGATATCGATGGCTTTAGCAACCTGACCGGCCAGAATCGAAGCCATGCGGTCGGCGGTTCCAATCACCAGCAGTGGAATTAGCCAAAGAATTGGGCTTCGGTAGGTAATCAGCAGCAGAACAATAACTACCAGCGCGGTTACACCTAGCAGCAGGAAGTTAGCTCCGGCAAAAACGCCGGCAATGTCAGCCTGGAAACCTTCGGCACCGGTGAGCTTGGCAATCAATCCGCTTGGAAGATCCTCGTTCATCACAGCGCGCATTTCCTTCACGCGCTCCGTGATTACTTCGGTGGTATCGCTCTTGGTGAGGGGGATGGTAACAACGGCAGCAGCACCATCATCTGAGAACACGGCCGGTGGAACAAACTTTTCGCCCTCAATTTCGGCAGAGGTGAAGTCTAAGAACTTTTCGTTCACACCGTTGTCATAGGCAACGTCTTGCTCAGCGAGGTAATCGGCACAACCAAAAACGGGGATGAACGGAGGGCAGACCACAGGCACCTCTTCGCCGCGAAGATAGGTCAACTGCGCATCGGTAAGTTTCGAGCCATCTTCAGTGCGATAGATCAGCACGGCGGCCGTAACATCTTGGCCAGGTAAACCTTTTAGCGCTTCATCGACTAAAACGGTCTGGTTGTCTTCAGGGAGCCCAATGCCCGGGGAAACAGATTCCTCAGCGAGAGTAAGTGGACCAAATGCGAGAACGGCGAAAAATAGTGCCAACAACATGGTTACTGGAGCGGTAATTCGTCCGGAAATAAATTTGGCGATGTTCTTCATTGAGACCCCTAGAAATTGGAAAAGTGCATAACTAACAAAATAAACCATTGTTGGGGAAAGTACATTCCTTTAACTGAGGAAAACCCAAGCGTGGCGAATTACACAAATAGTTCGCGATGCTCGGCTAACGTAACGCGAGTTCGACGAATGTGCCCTTCCAGTGCCAGCCCTGCCTGATGCGTGTCTTTTCGCAAAATGGCATCCAAAATGAGTCCGTGCTCCATGTGAGTTACTTTCGACTCGGCTAAGTCATTTATTTTTGCAAATGCACGCCGGTAGTGCTGCGTGGTGTTCCAAATGCGCTCAACAAAATCTTTGAGCATGCCATCGCTGGCTCCCGCGTAAGAGAGTAGGTGGAATTCTCGATCGAGGCGCAAGAAACTTTCAATGTCCTTGGTTTTTTCGATCTCATCCACTAGCTGGGTTAGCCGCTGAGTTTGAGCGCTGGTTAGGTTCGGGATGCTTTTGGAAATTAGCAGGGGCTCGAGTCTTTCTCTCACCAGATATGCTTCGTCGCATTCGCTTTCCGAAAGCTTAGAGACCCACGCGCCAGAATTAGCCTTCAAAGTTACGAGGCCGTCGCCCTCCAGTAGTCGAAGAGCATCACGAACCGGTTGGCGACTTGCTCCGAATCTTTCAGCAATCTCTTCCTGCACGATTCTTTCGCCGGGGGCGAGGGTTCCGTTCAGAATTTCCTCTCGCAGCGTTGCCGCTACTCTGCTGGGTGAGCTGGATGCCACAGTTTTACCTTTGCTTCCTTCTCGTAGGCTTTGCCGTTTGGGTAGGTGCACAATTCAAACTGCATTCCCCAAGGGCTTAGGAAGTAGACCCAGGTTTGCCCGAGGCTGGCATTTGAACTGTTGGTCTTCTCCCCTAAAACTCGGATCCCATTTTCCTTGAGATAGGTGATTGCTGAATCGATGTCGTCGACATAAAAACACAGGTGGTGTCCGCCGATGTCGCTGTTGCGAGGTTGAGGTCGCGGACCATCGGGGTCAGCTGAAAGGTATTCAAAGATTTCAAAGTTAGAACCGAATTCGCAGCGGAAGAACCGAATCTTTTTCATGACGGTGCGCGGGTGAACGTTGAGGTGATCGGCCATCCAGTTTTCGTCACTCTGGAATGGGCCAAGTTCATAGACCAGTTCGCAACCAATGATGTCTCTGAAGAAGACCGTTGCTTCCTCTATATCGGGCACGGTGAAGCCAATGTGGTCGGTTCCCCGTAATCCTGGGATTCCTGAACTCATGATGACCCCTAAATCTTCTAATTGGATACATTCTCAACTATAAATCACGAATTTATAAGTATTTCGTCAAATAAATTTGCCAATTGGATACATTTCGCTATTCTTTACTTAGACCAATAACTGTCCTTCCCCGCATTGGAGTCAAAGATGACCGAGAGAATTTCGCTTTCCCCGAAAGAACCGTGGGTAGAGCTTCGCACCACGCCGGAAGACTGGCGCAATGCCGACCCGAAACTCCTTGAAACCATGCTTGGCCAGATGCACCTCATCCGCGCCTTCGAAGAGACAGTTCTGCAGCTTGCCGGTGAAGGTTTAGTTCACGGCCCAGCTCACTCGAGCATCGGTCAAGAAGGTGGCGCAGTTGGCTCCATCGTTGGGCTTCGAGGAACCGATGCGGTAAACGGTTCACACCGCGGTCATCACCAATTCTTAGCAAAAGCGATTGGTTACGTGGCACCAAACGGACTCAACGTGAACACCTTGGTAAATGCACCCATCCAAGAAGTCCTGCAGCGCACGCTTGCCGAAATCCTCGGTTTGGCTCAGGGTTACTGTCGCGGCCGCGGTGGCTCAATGCACTTGCAGTGGAAAGAAGCTGGAGCACTTGGAACCAACGCAATCGTTGGTGGCGGTGTTCCACTCGGTGCT
>CAIJWY010000243.1 GCA_903824455.1 uncultured Micrococcales bacterium | reverse complement strand
GGTTACCAACATTAAGATTTGCAAGCCAGAAGAAGTTCCAGCCAGCGTGAAGTTCGCGGGCATTTGGTCGAACCCGCCGATTCGAGTTGGTAAAGAGGCACTTCACGAGATTCTCAAAACTTGGTTGCCGAGATTGCTGTCCGGAGCCGAAAGTTATCTAGTGGTTCAAAAAAATCTAGGTGCCGAGTCACTTCTGCGTTGGCTACAGGACACACTTCCTAAAAAATTCAGTTGCCTGAAGGTTGATAACTCAAAACAATTTCGGGTAATCCGAGTTACCCACAAAAACTAGAAAAAGGTTTCGGCGTCAATTTCGCCATCGAAAACCAATTCGGCGGCACCCGACAAACCAACGTGCTCGCCCTCTTCGGTAGGGAACATGCGCACCCCGAGTGTGCCACCTGGAACGGTTACCGACCAGATGTTCGGTGCTCCCGGCCCAGCCCATTGTCGGGTCGCCAGAGCAGCGGCCACAATTCCGGTTCCGCAACTCAGAGTTTCACCAACGCCGCGTTCGAAAACGCGCATCTGGATTGAGCCGACACCATCGACCACCATCGGATCGGCAGGAACCACAAACTCAACGTTGGCGCCGTCTTCCAAAGCCGGCTCTAGTTTTGGAGCGGTGTGCAAATCTAATGCTTCCAGTTCATCCTTTGATGCTAGGGCCACCACCACGTGCGGGTTGCCAACATTGATTCCCTGACCTAATCGTCCGACCGGCAATTTTGAGGCGTGCACCGTAGTCTCGTCTGCTAATTTCCAACGACCCATGTCAACGGCAAAACCAGCGCGATTTGGCTGAACATCGCGAACCCCGGCTCGAGTCGCAACCGTTAGAGTTTCCCCGTTTCCGATTGAAACCAAACCTTTTTCGATTAGGTAGCGAGCGAAAACTCGAACACCGTTGCCACACATCTCAGCTTTTGATCCGTCGGCATTGCGATAATCCATGAACCACTTCGCCTCAGGGATTTCCTGCAGCAATTCCTTGGCCTCGGCAACTAAACGACTCTCAATGACTCGAATAAAACCATCGGCACCGATTCCGAAGTTGCGGTCACAAAGTTTTGCAACCTGCCCGATTTTCAGGTCGAGAGAATTATCGGCGTCATAAATCAACACGAAATCGTTGCCGGTTCCATGCCCTTTGGTAAACGGGATGATTTTTGCCATAACCACCAGCCTAGGCGTTCAGGTGTTCGGTGACGAGGTTCAAGATATTGGAAGTCGCTTGCGGATCTTGGTAATCGAACCAATTAATTCTCGGGTCTCTTCTAAACCATGACATCTGACGACGGGCATAGCGGCTGGTTAGCTTGGCCGTTTCCTCGATGGCTTCGGCTTCGGTGAGTCTTCCATCCAGCTGGGCCAGGGCCTGGGCATAACCAATTGCTCTTGACGAAGTCTTGCCGTCTCGAATACCCAGTGGGATTAGAGCCTCAACTTCGGCAACTAAACCTCGCTGCCACATACTGGTCGCTCTAGTTTGCAGGCGAGCAACCAGGTGCGCTCGATCAGAGTTCAACCCGATTTCCAACACCGGCTGCCAGCTTTCGTTGAGATCCGGAAGTTTGGCGGCAAAATCGTCACCGGTAATTGAAACCACTTCAAGGGCTCGAACGATTCGTCGGCCGTTCTTGGGGTCAATTCGACTGGCGGTGTCTGGGGTTAGCGCAACTAAACGCCGATATAGTTCCGACTCCCCTACCCGAAGCAGCTCCGCCTCTAATTGGGCTCGAATGGTTTCGTCTCGAGCGGCAAAACCAAACTCGTTTAGGGCAGCTGCGAGATAGAGCATTGAACCCCCGGCCAAGATGGGAGTGATGTTTGCTTCCTGAAGTTCCAAAATCTTGCGTCTGGCAACCGATTGGTATTCGGCGGCTGTTGATTCATCGGCAATGTCGAGCCAGTCGAGCAGGTGATGTTCCACTCCTTGGCGCTCAAACTCGGAGAGCTTGGCTGTTCCAATATTCATGCCACGATAAAACTGCATCGAATCGGCATTGACGATTTCAGCCTTTTGACCGAGTGACTCGATGTGCTTGGCAACACCAATAGCTGTGTCGCTCTTACCCGTTCCAGTTGGTCCAACTACCGCTATCAGTTTTGTCATTTGCGCGGAGTGAGGCTCAGGCTCTTGCGCTTGGTCTCGGTTTCTTCATTGACTCGCTCGAAGGCATCGCCACCAATGGTTCGACGAACGATTACTTCATCAGCAGAATCCGGATCGGCTAGCAGGTGATAAGGACCAGCATCGGTAACCGTAACAGTAACCAAATCGCCCGGCCTTGGACGCTTCATGCCAGCCGGTAGTGAGAAGTGGACTAAACGGCTATCTTTGGCGCGACCGGTAAGTCTTCCGGTGGCATCGTCCTTGCGGCCATCATTAGCTACCAAGACTTCCACCGACTTACCAATTTGAAGTTTGTTTTCATTCCAAGCAACCTCGTTGGTTAGCGCGATGAGTCGTTCGAAACGCTCTTGAACCACTTCTTTGGAAATTTGATCAGGCAACGTTGCGGCAGGGGTTCCCGGACGCTTTGAGTATTGGTAGATGTAGCAGATGGCGAAACGAGCCGAACTCACCACGTTCATTGTGGCTTGGAAGTCTTCTTCGGTTTCGCCGGGAAAACCAACAATGATGTCGGTTGATAGTGCCGCGTCTGGAATCGCCTTGCGAACCCGCTCGATGATGCCAAGGTACTTTTCGCTTCGATAACTGCGGCGCATGTCTTTAAGCACTTTGTCACTGCCCGACTGCAACGGCATGTGAAGTTGCGGCATTACGTTAGCCGTTTCGGCCATGGCTTCAATTACGTCATCGGTAAACGCTGCAGGGTGTGGGCTGGTGAACCGAACCCGCTCCAACCCTTTGATCTGACCCACCGCGCGAAGCAGTTTGGCAAACGCGCCCTTATCGCCAAATTCAACACCGTAGGTGTTTACGTTTTGACCCAACAGCATCACTTCAATGACACCATCGGCAACCAACGCCTCGATCTCGGCAAGAATTTCCCCTGGACGACGGTCGCGTTCTTTTCCGCGCAACGACGGAACTATGCAGAAGGTGCAGCTGTTGTTGCAACCAACCGAAATCGACACCAGTGCCGAGTAGGCCGAATCGCGCTTAGTTGGTAAGTCGCTGGGGAAAGTCTCGAGGCTTTCCAGGATTTCCACCTGAGCCTCGGCGTTGTGACGAGCGCGTTCTAGCAGAGCCGGAAGAGAACCGATGTTGTGCGTTCCAAAGACCACGTCGACCCAAGGGGCCTTTTTGATGATGTTCGCCTTATCTTTTTGAGCGAGACAACCTCCAACCGCGATCTGCAGGTTGGGGTTCGCCTGTTTGCGAGGAAGCAACTGCCCGAGGTTTCCATAGAGTTTGTTGTCTGCGTTTTCTCGCACGGCACAGGTGTTGAAAACAATTACATCGGCGTCTTCACCGTCTTCGACAGCCAAGAATCCAGCCCCTTCCAAAAGACCGGAAAGTCTTTCGGAGTCGTGAACGTTCATGGCACACCCGTGGGTGCGCACTTCGTAGGTTCGAGTAAGCGTGGAAGTCATTAGACCTCCAATTTTACCGCTTCTTCAAGGGCCACACGGGTTGCGGATTGCACGATTGAACCCGCATAGCCTTTTCGAGCCAAAAACCCGCTGAGACGTCGCTGGATGACCAGTTTCTCTAGGTGACTCATCCGTCTTACTCGGTTAACCGCCAGCTCAGTGGCTCTGGCCAATTCGCCTTCGTTATCTAACTCCTGCAGAGCGGTTTCGATGAGTTCCTGATCAACTCCCTTTTCACGGAGTTCTCGGGCAATTGCTGTTTTAGCAAGGCCTTTCCCGCGAATCCGAGAATTGGTGAAGGCTCTGGCAAAAACCGCGTCGTCGATGATTTGGGCCTCTTCGAACCGATCGAGAACCTTTTCAGCGATTTCGCTATCTATCCCACGATTCGCCAAAATCTTTCGACACTGGTCCTTCGACTTTGCAGATTTGGAAAGCTGATAGAGCAGAACATTTCTTGCCCGAGACTCTTGTTTCTCGGGCGAAAGCAAAGGGGCCGGTTCCGAATCTTTTGTTTCGATTCGGGATCGACCCCTTCGTGCAAAAGCCATGTTAGGCGTTGGCTGCTTTGTTGTCCTTAGGTTCAACAACCGCTACCGGAGGAAGCTCTTCCGCAGGTAGGTCGGCAACGGCGCGTGGAACTCCGATACCAAGCTTGGTCTTGATCTTCTGTTCGATTTCATCGGCCATCTTGACGTTTTCGATTAGGAATGAACGAGCATTTTCCTTACCCTGGCCAAGCTGCTCACCCTCGTAGGTGTACCAGGCGCCAGACTTCTTCACGATGTCGTGGTCGACACCGAAGTCGATCAGGCTACCCTCGCGAGAAATACCCGTTCCATAAATGATGTCGAATTCGGCCTGCTTGAACGGAGCCGCCATCTTGTTCTTGACAACCTTCACTCGGGTGCGGTTACCAACTGCGTCGGTTCCGTCTTTCAGGGTTTCAATGCGACGGATGTCTAGGCGAACCGAGGCGTAAAACTTCAGTGCCTTACCGCCAGCGGTGGTTTCCGGGCTTCCGAAGAACACACCGATCTTCTCGCGAAGCTGGTTGATGAAAATCATGGTGGTGTTGGTGGTGCTGAGGCCACCGGTTAGCTTGCGAAGAGCCTGAGACATCAGACGAGCCTGGAGACCAACGTGAGTGTCTCCCATTTCGCCTTCGATTTCGGCGCGAGGTACCAGCGCTGCAACCGAGTCGATGACCACTAGGTCAATCGCTCCAGAGCGAACTAGCATGTCGGCAATTTCAAGCGCCTGCTCACCGGTGTCTGGCTGGCTAACCAAGAGGGCATCGATGTCTACGCCAAGTGCTTTGGCATACTCAGGGTCAAGTGCGTGCTCGGCGTCGATGAAAGCTGCCACTCCGCCGTTTTTCTGGGCGTTCGCAATCGCGTGGAGGGTAAGTGTGGTTTTACCGGAAGACTCTGGCCCGTAAATCTCAACGATTCGGCCACGAGGTAGGCCACCGATGCCAAGCGCGGCATCTAGGGCAATTGAGCCGGTTGAAATGGTTTCGACCGGTGCGCGCTCATCTGAGCCAAGGCGCATAACCGAACCCTTGCCGAACTGGCGGTCGATCTGTGCGAGAGCTGTATCTAGAGCTTTTTCTCGTTCTGCTGGACTTGCCATTTGATCCTCATCTTCTGCTCTTGCGAGCCATCACGTTTTTATTCTGATGTGACACTATTGCGAACCTGCGACATTCACCGCCGGCGTTTTCGATTTGTGGATAACT
>CAIJWY010000242.1 GCA_903824455.1 uncultured Micrococcales bacterium | reverse complement strand
GACCCGATCGCCGACGCACATGCCAAAGCGCACCTGTGCGACCCGATGTCTGCCTACGGTGGTGTAATCGCCGCCAATCGCCCGATCACCGAAGTCATGGCTCGCCAGATCGGAGATATTTTCACCGAAGTCATCGTGGCTCCAGGTTTCGAACTGGGTGCCCTCGAAGTGCTGTTGACCAAGAAGAATCTGCGACTACTGGAACTACCGGCAAACTACTCGCGCGAGGCTTTTGAAGTTAAGCAAATCTCCGGAGGCCTTCTGGTGCAAAGCCCCGACGAATTCACCGCGCTAAACGTTTCTAACTGGAAACTTGTTGCTGGCACCAAAGCCGACGCGGCAACTCTCAACGATTTGGCTTTCGCTTGGCGCGCTTGCCGTGCGGTGAAGTCAAATGGAATTTTGCTCGCCAAAGACGGAGCGTCGGTTGGTGTCGGCATGGGCCAGGTCAACCGCGTTGACAGCTGTCGTTTGGCCATCGACCGGGCTGGTCACCGAGCCAAGGATTCGGTGGCAGCATCCGATGCGTTCTTCCCGTTCAAAGACGGAGTGGAGCTTTTGATCGAGGGCGGAGTTCGAGCCATCGTTCAACCGGGTGGTTCCATGCGCGACCAAGAAGTAATCGATGCCGCTAATGAGGCCGGCATCACCATGTACTTCACCGGCGAACGACACTTTTTTCACTAAACAATTAGGGTAGGAATCATGACAAAAATCAAAGTAGTAGGAACAGTTGTCGAGCTAGACGGCGACGAAATGACCCGTATTATTTGGCAAAACATCAAAGATAATTTGATCTTGCCTTTTCTCGACGTGGATCTGGAGTACTACGATCTTTCGATTGAAAACCGCGACGCCACCGACGATCAGGTAACCATTGATTCGGCGCATGCCATCAGAAAGCACGGCGTTGGCGTGAAGTGCGCCACCATCACCCCAGACGAAGCGCGCGTTGAAGAGTTCAAACTGAAGAAGATGTGGAAAAGCCCGAACGGCACCATCCGTAACATCTTGGACGGCGTGGTCTTCCGAGAGCCGATCATCATCTCCAACGTTCCTCGTTTGGTTCCAGGCTGGACCAAGCCGATTATCATCGGTCGTCACGCTCACGGAGACCAGTACAAGGCAACCGACTTCAAGGTGCCCGGCGCTGGCCGAGTAACCATGACCTGGACCCCTGCCGATGGCGGCGAAGTGGTAACCCACACCATTGCCGACTATCCGGAACACGGTGGTGTTGCCATGGGTATGTATAACTACATGGATTCGATCCGCGACTTTGCTAGGGCCAGCTTCAACTACGGGCTGAGCCGCAACTACCCGGTTTACCTTTCCACCAAGAACACCATTTTGAAGGCTTACGACGGTGCCTTTAAGGACGCCTTCCAGGAAGTCTTCGACGCCGAATACGCCGACCGCTTCAAAGCAGCGGGCATCACCTACGAACACCGTCTGATCGACGACATGGTGGCTGCAGCTCTCAAGTGGGAGGGTGGCTACGTTTGGGCCTGT
>CAIJWY010000241.1 GCA_903824455.1 uncultured Micrococcales bacterium | reverse complement strand
GGTCAATCGTGCGAACCGCCAACGCATTTTTAGCCGCCGAGGTTCACATCATCGGAAACCGTCGCTGGAACCGCCGCGGGGCCATGGTCACCGACCGCTACCAGCACGTGACTCATCACCCAACCGTTGAAGATTTTTTAACCTGGACGAAGGCCAACCAGCTTCCAATCATCGCCATCGACAACGTTCCCGGCTGCAAAAAAATCGAAGAATACGATCTGCCTGAAAGCTGTGTTCTGTTATTCGGTCAAGAAGGCCCAGGCCTTAGCGAGGAAGCGATCAAGGCATCAGAAGTTGTTCTAGAAATCAGCCAATTCGGTTCAACCCGCTCGATCAATGCCAGCGCTGCTGCCGCCATTGCCATGCACTCTTGGATTGAGCAGCACGTCTTCTAGCGGTAAACTTATCTAGTGTCCGATTCGGACTCGAATCCCAGCTTTGAAGAGGGGTAGCCATGCCTGCAGTAGTAATCATCGGCGCACAGTGGGGCGACGAGGGTAAGGGTAAGGCGACAGACCTACTCGCCGAACATATCGACTACGTGGTCAAGTTCAACGGCGGTAACAACGCCGGACACACCGTGGTTATCGGAGACGAAAAGTACGCCCTTCACCTGCTACCTTCAGGCATTCTGACCCCGGGTGTTGTTCCAGTTATCTCTAACGGTGTGGTCATCGACCCAGCTGTTTTGTTCCAGGAGCTCGACGCCCTGAACGCACGAGGAATCGACACCTCAAAACTTCGCATTTCGGCTAATGCCCATATCATCACTTCGTATCACGTGACCATCGACAAGGTTTCGGAGCGCTTCCTGGGTAAGCGTGCCATCGGCACCACCGGCCGCGGTATCGGACCTACCTACGCCGACAAGATTAATCGCGTGGGCATTCGTGTGCAAGACCTGTTCGACGAAAGCATTCTTCGCCAAAAGGTTGAAGCAGCCCTAGTTCAGAAGAACAACCTGCTCACCAAGGTTTACAACCGCGCCGCCATCAAGACCGAATCCGTAGTTTCCGAACTGCTCAGTTTTGCCGAGCGGCTTCGCCCAATGGTTGGCGACACCGCTCTTGAACTTCATCAGGCGCTCGAAGCCAACAAACTGGTTCTGTTCGAGGGCGGCCAGGCAACCATGCTCGACGTTGACCACGGAACCTATCCGTTTGTAACCTCATCGAACGCCACCGCTGGCGGTGCTTCAACCGGTTCCGGCGTTGGCCCGAGCCAACTGAAGTCGATCATCGGAATCGTTAAGGCTTACACCACCCGCGTTGGCTCCGGCCCGTTCCCAACCGAACTGTTCGACGAGTCGGGTGAATTCCTTCGCGCAACCGGTTTCGAATTCGGAACTACTACCGGTCGTCCTCGTCGCTGTGGCTGGTATGACGCCCCGATTGCTCGTTACTCCGCTCGCATCAACGGTTTAACCGACTTCGTTCTAACCAAACTCGACGTGCTGACCGGGCTGAAAGAAATTCCGGTTTGTGTAGCCTACGACGTCGATGGCGTGCGTCACGAAGAAGTTCCGGTTAGCCAGAGCGATTTCCACCACGCAAAACCGATCTATGAAAACTTCCCTGGTTGGTCGGAAGACATCACCAAGTGCCGCACCTTCGAAGAGCTTCCTAAGAATGCGCAGAACTACATTCTGGCTGTTGAGAAACTAAGCGGTTGCCGCATCTCGGCCATCGGTGTTGGCCCGGCTCGCGACGCAATTATCGTGCGTCACGACATGCTGGCTATTTAGGTTCGATCGCCTTTGGAGCCACTTTGGCTCGTTCCGACGCCACAGCATCGCGAAGCTGCTTAGCAACTCCCTTAGCCCACTTTTTGGCTTCAGCTTCCCCGTCGTCAAAAAGCGTGAACACGAACCCGGCTGGGTAACCCGGTCCGAAGGCAAGAACGTTTAGCGCTTGCAGCCCGGAAGTTCGCTCACGGTTAGAAACCGCAATCTTTACGTTAAGACCATTGGCCCCTGGCTCGAGCGAAATGGTTTTGTCGAGATCCCAGTCGCGAACCATTTTTGCTCCGCTGAAAATAATCCTTTGGTTGGTGAAAATGGCCTGGCCGTAATCGACCTGGGTAAGCAGTTCTGGGTTTTTCGTGAACTGACCACCCATTCCGCCAACGTTTCCCCGAACGTCACCGAATAAAGGAAAGCTAACTCCCGCGTTCATGCCAGAGAAACTCGACCCCGAACTTTCATACTCGGTGAGGGCGACCATTGGGAGCACATAAATCAGTTTTTCGCTCTTTTTAAGCGCAATGCCACCAGACGTTTCTGGTTCTTTTCCCGAGCCCAACCCTTCAAGAATCTGCGCACAGGCCTCCATGGCATCGACAAACGCTTCTTGCTTGCGCTTGTTGTTGTCGCGAACTATGACAACAGTGAGAACAGTAATCGCCGCGACCGCAATGAGTAGCGCAGGATTTTGCACAATGAAACCAACAACAACTATCGCAGCGATTACCAAACCAAAGATTCCGCAACCAGACGGCTTGTTCATTATTTCCCCTTTTCTAAAACCTGCTCCCAGCCTAAGCAACATCTAGGACAATTAACTAGTGGACGTAAACGATTACATCGAAGACGAGAACGATCCGGTTCTCGAGCAGTGGGGTATTGCCGTAAATACCCGCGGCCACGTTCCGTTTTATCGACAACTGTATTTTCCAGACGTTTATGAACTTCGACAGTGCGGTTACGACATTCGTCGGTTTGAAGAGCTCTTCGATCTGCTAGAGAACGCCAGAATCTCTCATGCTCGCAAGGTTCACAGCCTGCTTCACGTGGAATACGCGAGCACGATTTTCGACCCAAACATTGCCAAACAGTATGAGTTGAACGTTTGGGCTACTCTCCACCGTTTCGGAGCTGCCGAGGCCCCACCTCTGCTGAAAAAGGTTTTGGGTCAGGCATTCCCCGGCGAATCGGTGACTCACTACGCCAGCGATCTGATGACCTGCTTCTTCTGGTCTTCCTTAGCCATGATGGCCAGAGACTACGTTTGGCGGGCGCCAGAGCTCGAGCTAATGGCCGACTACCTAGATTTCCCGCTCAAGGCGGCTTTCGGCATCGAAGCCCTGCTTCTCGCTGCATAAAGAGTAAAATAGGGGAGTTACTCAAACGTTAGGTAAAGCAAAGATGCTTACAGAGGCAGAACTATTAGCCAAGGTCCCAACCGGTCTATACATCAATGGACAGTGGGTGGAAGGCTCTGCCAAAACCCCGATTTCAGTTGAGGATCCTGCCACCGGCAAGACTCTCCTAACCATCGCTAACGCCACCGCCGAAGACGGCATGAAAGCACTAACCGCAGCTGCCGATGTGCAGGATTCCTGGGCCAAAACTAGCCCTCGCGAACGTGCCGAAATTCTTCGTCGTACCTTTGAAATCGTGCGCGACCGCGCTGAAGAATTTGCCATGCTGATCTCTCTCGAAATGGGTAAGCCTTTGGCCGAAGCCCGCGGCGAAGTTACCTACGGTAACGAGTTTGTTCGCTGGTTCGGCGAGGAGGCTGCCCGAATCGGTGGGCGCTTTGGCTCGAACCCGGAGGGAACCGGAAAGATGCTGATCACCAAGCGTCCGGTTGGCCCAGCATTTGCGATTACCCCTTGGAACTTCCCGCTAGCGATGGCCACCCGCAAGATTGCTCCGGCGATTGCCGCCGGTTGCACCATGGTGGTCAAACCGGCCGAGCTAACTCCGCTGACCACCCTGTTTTTCGTCAAGGCTTTGGAAGAAGCTGGCCTTCCGGCCGGTGTGATTAACGTAATTACCACCAGCACGTCTTCTGCCACATCAGGGCCAATCATCGCCGACCCTCGTCTTCGCAAGATCACCTTCACCGGCTCAACCCCGGTTGGCGTGAGGTTGTTACAGCAGGCTGCCGAGAACGTGCTTCGCACCTCGATGGAACTTGGCGGAAACGCTCCGTTCCTAGTGTTCGAAGATGCCGACATCGATGCTGCGGTTACCGGAGCCATGCAGGCCAAGATGCGCAACATCGGCCAGGCTTGCACGGCGGCCAACCGCTTCATCGTGCACGAAGCGGTAGCCGACGAATTTGCGTCGAAGTTCGCCTCCAAGATGGGCGAACTAAACCTCGGACGCGGTATTGCCGATGGAACCACCTGTGGTCCGGTCATCAATAAGGATGCCCAAGACAACATGCAGCGACTGGTTGACCTATCCGTTAAGGAAGGCGCCGACATCGTTACCGGTGGATCTTCTCTGGGTAGCGAAGGCTACTTCTTCAAGCCAACAGTTCTTGCCAACGTGCCTGAGGATGCCAGCATCCTGAAGGAAGAGATCTTCGGCCCGATCGCTCCGATCGTTCGCTTCAAGACCGAAGCAGATGCGGTTCGTTTGGCGAACAACACAGAATACGGTTTGGTCTCCTACGCCTTCACCAAGGACCTGGCTCGCGCTATGCGTTTGGTCGACAGCCTCGACACCGGTATGTCGGGAATCAACACCGGCCTGGTCTCTAACGCGGCGGCACCATTCGGCGGAGTGAAGCAGAGTGGTATGGGTCGCGAAGGTGGCTCCGAGGGCATCGAGGAATACCTCGAAACACGCTACGTGCTGATTCCAAACCTCTAAGACGAAATGTTCAAGTTCCGGGGTGACCGAAACAGCCTGCTGAAAGATTTGGCACTGCGGGTTTCGGAAGTTTGGTCGAGCTTCGACTCTGCTCGCGAGAGCGAACCGGAAATCAGCAATAAGACCCTCGCGGTGTTATCCGAAGATCTGCCACAAGACG
>CAIJWY010000240.1 GCA_903824455.1 uncultured Micrococcales bacterium | reverse complement strand
GTTCTAGAAGACTTCCCGAACTTTAAGAAGTACAAGCCTGAGGCTGGTTTCTACCACTACCTAGCCATGGCCGGTGCGCTCGGCGAGGAAGCCTGGAAATCTAAGGGCGAGCTCTACAGCGAATATGAGAACTCGATCGGTACCGGTCAGGTTCACTACTGGTTCCCGGCCCAAGATGGCGGTTTCCCTAAACCTAAGGACGTGACTCTCTCTCGTGACTGAATTTAGAAGGATTCTCCTCGACGGCTACCCGTTGCAGGTAGAAAGAGTTGGCGAAGAGCTGGTTGCCCCGGACGGTCGCAAGATTGCGATCAAGGATGCCGTGCACCTAGCGCCGAGCGAACCCACCAAGATTGTTGCCGTGCACCTGAACTACGACAGCCGCACCAAAGAGTTCATGACCAAGTTACCGGCGGCTCCAACCTATTTCCTGAAGCCAACCACCGCGCTGAACTCTCACAACGCCGCCGTGGTTCGCCCGGAGGGTTGCAAGTGGTTGAACTACGAGGGTGAAATCGTGATCATCATCGGCAAAACCTGTCGGAACATTTCACCTGAAGAAGCTGGCGAATACATCGCCGGGTACTCAGTTGGAAATGACTTCGGTTTGCACGACTTCCGCGACACCGACGCCGGTTCGATGCTGCGAGTTAAAGGTTCAGACACCCTAGCTCCGGTAGGTCCTGGAATGGTCACCGACTGGGATTTCCGCAACAAGCGCATTCAGACCATCGTGAACGGCAAGGTTGTTCAAGACGACAACACCAACAACATGGAGTGGAACATGCACTACCTGGTTGCCGACATCGCTCGCACCATCACCCTGCTACCAGGCGACATGCTCTACTCGGGCACGCCGGCCAACAGCCGTCCGGTTTTCCCGGGCGACGTGGTGGAGGTAGAAGTTGAAGGACTCGGACGACTAACCAACCACATCGTTACCGGACCCACCGCCATTCGTGAAGACGTTGGCGCGCAGCCAACCGAAAGCGAAGAAGTGGTTTCAACCGCAATGGGTGGCGACTGGGAATTCCGTGGAATTCGCACCCCATCCAAAGACCTGTACCCATCGACCGTGGAGGAAAAGTAAATGATCAAGATCAATGTTGATATGACCAAGTGCCAGCACTACGGCATGTGTGTTTTTGAAGCGCCAAATGTTTTCAAACTAAACACCGACGACAAGCTCGAATACACCGCAACCGCTGAAGACAGCGAACGCGCAAATGTGGAAGCTGCCGTTGACGTCTGCCCAATGCAGGCGATTTTCATCGTCGACTAAGTAGATGACTAAACCGGTTGTAATCGTTGGCGCCTCTATGGGTGGCCTGCGTTCCGCGGAGGCGCTTAGGCGTTTCGGTTACACCGGGCCAATCACCGTGATCGGCGACGAACCCTGGGCTCCCTACAACCGGCCGCCACTCTCGAAAGAGGTTTTGGCCGGCGACGTGGTGAGCCACGAAACGGTGGCCTTCCCGCAGCGAGCTGCCACAGCCGATGTTGGTTGGGTTCTGGGTCGTCGTGTGGTTTCCACCGACCTCGAGCACAACACGGTAACCACCGACGACGGTGAAGTCTTCGAATACTCAAACCTGATTGTTGCCACCGGCCTTCGCCCCAAACGACAGGTTTATCCAAACAACATACATGCCGGTCGCCATATCATTCGAACCATCGACGACGCCATGGCGCTTCGAGCCGAGCTAAAGCCCGGCGTACGCGTGGTGGTTTTGGGTGCCGGTTTTATCGGTTGCGAAACCGCTGCCACTGCCAGAAAACTTGGCTGCGAGGTAACCGTGGTGGCTCCAGGAACCGTGCCGATGCTTCGCCCGCTCGGCGAAGAGTTAGCCACCGAATTGCAACGCCGGCAAGAAGCCGAAGGGGTTCGATTCTTGCTAAAGCGAAGCGTTGCCGACCTGGTTGGTGAGTCTCGAATCGAGGGCGTGACCCTAGACGACGGAACCGAGCTGGCGTGCGACGTTTTCATCGAAGCCATTGGTTCACACCCCAACACCGAATGGCTCGAAGGTAGCGACATTGACATCACCGACGGTTTGCTCTGCAATGCCAACCTCCGTGCCCTAAAAACCAGCGGAGAAGCTTGGTCGAACGTTTGGGGAGTGGGCGACGTGGTTCGTTTTCCCAACTCGATCTTCGATGAAATCCCCAGGCGGGTTGAGCACTGGAACATTCCCAGCGAATGTGCGAAGTATGTTGGTAGCGCCATTGCCACCGGCGAAGCCGGCGAAGTTTTTCGCCCAATTCCATCGTTCTGGAGCGACCAGTTCGATGTTCATATTCTCGCCTTCGGTTTGCTAGCTCTGGCCGATCGCAACAAACTCGTGGAAGGTGCCATCGACGGCGACTGCGTGTTTGAGTATTACCGTGGTGACAAACTGGTTGGTGCCGCGGGTATCGGGTTACGTTCGGTGGTTCAGGGCTACCGCAAGGTCTTTGAAGGATAAGGAAACCAAATCATGTCATCATTTTTCGATCTAGACATCTCGTTTGAAGGCGACGGCGAACTGCCGGACACTTCGAAGATTCCGGCCGAAATGCTGAAGGCGGCCATTGAGACACTGCCGGAAGCGCTTCGCTCGGTAGCGATGGGAGTTCTCTACGAGAAACGAACCATGAGCGATGTTTCGCAGGATCTTGGGATTCGCCAAAGTGAACTGGTTAGTCGACTACACCGTGCCCAGCTTGCCATCGGAATGTACCTGATGAGCCAAGGGCGTCCGAGTCACTAATGACCATCAAACTACAAAACTTCATCAACGGCGAATACCGCGAACCGGTGGCCGCCGAAGCCATGGACATATTCAACCCGGCCGATGGCAAGGTTTACGCCGAGGCGCCGATCTCAACGGCAGCCGATGTCGACCTGGCCTTCAAAGCGGCCGAAACGGCTTTTGAGTCCTGGAAACTCAGCACTCCCTCCGAGCGTCAGCTGGCACTGCTTAAAATTGCAGACGCCTTCGAAGCAAGAGCGGAAGATTTAGCCGACACCGAAAGCCGTGATACCGGTAAACCTCGCAGCTTCATGATTCCTCACGAGGTGAACAACATTGTGAGCCAGATTCGCTTCTTTGCCGGTGCCGCCAGAAACCTCGAGGGTCGCGCCACTGCTGAATACGTCCGCGACCACACCTCGTCGATTCGCCGCGAGCCGATCGGAGTAATCGGTCAGATCACTCCGTGGAACTACCCGATGGTTATGGCTACCTGGAAATTTGCACCGGCCATTGCCGCCGGAAACACCATCGTGCTGAAGCCATCCGACACCACCCCTGCCACCACGCTGCTGATGGCCGAGATTGCATCGGAGTTTTTGCCAAAGGGAGTGTTCAACGTTGTGGTTGGCGACCGCACCACCGGTAAGGCACTGGTTGAGCACAAGACTCCGCAAATGGTTGCCATCACCGGTTCGGTTCGTGCCGGTATGGAAGTGGCCAAAACCGCAGCCATCGACGTGAAGCGAGTACACCTCGAGCTTGGTGGCAAAGCACCGGCCATAGTTTTCCCCGATGCCGACCTGCAGCGCGCAGCAGCCACCATTGTTGGGGCAGCGTTCTACAACGCCGGCCAAGACTGCACGGCTGCCACCCGCGTGCTGGTGCATGAAAGCATTCGCGACGAACTTCTTGCCCTTATGAAGAAGGAAGTTTTGGCAAACGCCAAGACCGGCGACCCGAACCGCACCGACATCCTGTTTGGCCCGGTCAACAACATCAGTCAGTTCGAAAGAGTGGCTGGCTTTGTTGAGCGCATGCCCAGTCACGCCGAGTTAATCGTTGGCGGAACCGGTTCGAGCAGCAACGGTTACTACCACGAGGCCACCATCATCGCCGATCTTCGCCAAGACGACGAACACATCCAGGACGAAATCTTCGGACCAATCCTTTCGGTGCAAACCTTCAAGACCGAAGCGGAGGCACTTCGCAACGCCAACGACGTGATGTACGGTTTGGGTTCTTCAATCTGGACTTCCGACCACGGCCGCGCCATGCGATTCGCGCGTGACCTAAACTTCGGAGCGGTTTGGATTAATGAGCACGGCGCTCTAGCTGCCGAAATGCCTCACGGAGGTTTCCGTCACAGCGGCTACGGAAAAGACCTGTCGATGTATGGTTTCGAGGACTACACGCGCGTCAAACACGTGATGAGTTATATTGGTGTTTAGACAACAATAAGTAAGGGCCAATGCCTAATCAACGACGATTAAACATACGACCGCAAGAACAAGGACTCGAAAACTGGGTCGCCTCAGTAGCAAAACTAACGGAACCAGATGCCGTTGTTTGGTGTGATGGTACCAAGGCGGAATACGACCGCATCTGTCAAGAGCTCGTGGACAGTGGAACATTCCTAAAACTGAACCCGGAAAAGCGACCCAACAGCTTCCTGGCTCGCACCGATCCCGGCGACGTGGCTCGCGTTGAAGAGCGCACCTTCATTTGTAGCGAAGCCGAGATTGCGGC
>CAIJWY010000239.1 GCA_903824455.1 uncultured Micrococcales bacterium | reverse complement strand
GGGCTAATTGCGCCGCCGAGCACGTGGTAAAGACCTCGGAATTCTCGGGTTCGCTCAATTGCCTGAACGTCTTTAGATTCTTCAACAACGCAGATCGCGGTTCGGGTTCTGCGCTCATCGCGACAGATGTTGCACTTCTCCTGCTCGGAAACGTTCCCGCAGATTTCGCAAAAACGCACCCGCTCTTTTACCTCGATGAGAACTTTGGCCAAGCGTTCGGCTAGGTCATCTTCAGTTTGCAAAAGATAGAAAGCAATTCGTTGCGCCGACTTCGGGCCAACCCCTGGCAAACGCCCCAGCTCGTCGATTAGTTCCTGAACTACGCCTTCGTACATTAATCGTCCAGCGGTTCGGCGCCGAGAATTTCACGCAGCAGAGATTCGCCGTAACGGGCTTCCTCGTTAACCTTCGTATTGCGAGACTCACTGACCGGCTCTTCTTCCGGCTCTTCCGGTTCAGCCTCGGCAACTTCGGCAACAGTCGCCGCCACAACGGCAACCGGCGCAGTAACTGGAGCAGCCTTAGGTTCTGGAGTTGCCTCCATCATTGGCTTGAACTTGAACACAATTCCAAACTCGGCTTCAATGGCATTGCGCAGCACGTCTGGCGCACCGGCCTCTCCCTTGAAACTTTCGAGGTCGTAGTTGCTAGCAAAACGAAGTGTGAGCACATCGCCCTCAACCGCAACCACGTCGATGTTGTAGGCAACCATGTAGGCGCGCTTCGACTTCTTGGCAACCTGGTCGAGAATGCGCTGCCAAGAAGAGCGAACTTGGCTGGCCGTGATTCCGGTTTCAACAATTGCAATCGGTGTGGTGGCTGGCGCAACGGGTGCCGAAGCGTTTTCGGTAATCGGGGCGGCCACAATTGGAATAGACGAAGTTGCTTCTCCCCCAATTCCGATTCGACGCTCCAAGCGCTCAATACGAGCCAGTGAACCAACCTCGGTGGCGTTTGCTGCCGGAACCAAGATCTTCGCGCACATCAGCTCGAGGTGCAGCTTCGGGCTGGTAGCACCAGTCATGCTGGATAAAGAATCGCTAACACTGGCCGCGGCATGAGCTAACTCGGCTCGCCCAAACTTGGCCGCCTGCTCCTGCAAACGCGCGAGCATGGTGTCGCTGATGCCGCGAAGAACCGACTTGGCTTCAAGACCAACCGAGTCAACCAAGATCAGATCGCGAAGGCGCTCTAGAAGATCTTCAACAAACTGGCGGGGGTCTTGGCCGCTCTGAATGATTTTGTCGACTGATTGAAAGACCAGTGCTGAGTCGCCGACGGCTAAACCTTCAACCGCTTCATCGAGCACCGAGTCTGGGGTGTAACCCAGCAGAGAAACAGCGCGCTCGTAAGTTACCTTGTTGTCTTCAGAGCCAGCGATTAGCTGATCCAGAAGTGAAAGTGAGTCTCGAACCGAACCACCACCAGAGCGAACCACGAGCGAAAGAACTCCCGGTGCGATATCTACCTTCTCGCTGGCGCAAAGTTCTTCTAGGTAATCGAGCAACTGAGCCGGCGGCACCAAACGGAACGGGTAGTGGTGAGTGCGCGAGCGAATCGTGGCAATAACCTTTTCCGGTTCAGTGGTGGCGAAAATAAACTTCACGTGGGCCGGTGGTTCTTCAACAATCTTCAAAAGAGCATTGAACCCTTGAGCGGTGACCATATGAGCCTCGTCGAGGATGAAAATCTTGTACCGATCGCGGGCCGGCGCAAACATGGCTCGCTCTCGCAAATCGCGAGCGTCGTCAACACCGTTGTGAGAAGCGGCGTCGATCTCAACCACGTCTAGTGAGCCGCTGCCGTTTCTGGCCAACTCAATACAGCTTGGACACTTGCCACACGGGGTATCAGTTGGGCCTTCGGCGCAATTTAGGCAGCGAGCCAAGATACGAGCCGAAGTGGTTTTTCCGCAACCGCGAGGACCTGAGAAAAGATAAGCGTGGTTTACTTTGTCGGCGCGAAGAGCTGCCATAAGTGGGGCGGTAACCTGCGACTGGCCGATTAGTTCGGCGAAGGTCTCAGGACGATAGCGGCGATAAAGTGCGGTACTCACAAGTAGAGCCTAGCCTTTCCCACCGACAACGGATTTGAAGAGAAAAAGAACTCCCCGCACACCCGCCAGAGCCCAGTTACCCTTGCTATCTTTCGATCCTGGGGGAGTTAGCCGAGGTGGCGCCGCACGGGGAGTCCAGCCATAATTCTACCCGCCAGAAACGGCTAGAAAAAATACTGTGGACGGTTAGTCGTCACCCTCAGACTCGCCGTCGTCGCCTTCATCGTCGCCGCCATCACCATTTTCTTCACCATAGTTGACATCATCGTCGTTGCCGTCTGTTTTACCACCCGCAGCAAAAGTCGGCGGCGTGATTGCCACCGGTGGTGTTGGGGCTGGGGTTAGTGAAGGAGCCGGGGTCTCTGGCGCTGGATCGGTGGTTGCCGCATCCTGCGTGTTGTTGATTGGTGGCACGGCCGGTGCCCCAGTCTGGGCAAAGCTTCCCAGCGGAACCATTGCCCCCGCGCCAACTATCAGGCCGCCCGCGATTGCTGCTACAACGCCAATCTTCATGATCACTCCAACTTGTGGTTTATCTGCCCACAACCAAAGGTTCACACCCTTACCTGTGTATAAACCTAACGTTACCTGCAAGATTGCTTAGAGAAACTCCGCCAATGCGGGCATAAGGTTGTGTAATGAGAAAAATTCTTCCTTACCTAAGACTCGCAACCGCTTTTGGTCTAGCGATTTCGATCGTCTGGCAAGTCACAGACCGATTGCTCAATAACGTATTTCGCGCCGGTGAGTACTTCGCCTTCTTCACCATTCAAAGCAGCATGATCGCAGCCGTGGTGCTCGCTTTGGCTGGCATGAGAGAGCTTCAAGGAAAGGCCGACACCAAAGTTCTTACGATTGCCAGGTTGAGCACCAGCACTTTCGCAATCGTGGTTTTAGTTGTTTACAACGCTTTGCTTCGAGGCACCCAGGTTCTGCCCGGTGAACCAGATTTCGGTTACGTCTGGCCAGTGCCGCCAAATGAAATCCTTCACGTTTGGGCACCAATTTTCATCGTGCTCGACTTCGCCTTATCAATCACGGTTACCAAACTCAAGTTCAAGCAAGTTTTCTGGATTCTAGTTTTCCCAATGGCTTGGCTAACCTTCACCATCATCCGTGGCATTGTTACCGACTGGTGGGCCTATTGGTTCCTAAACCCAAATCTCGAAGCTGGGGTAATGGGCGTAGTGACCTTTATCCTCATCATCATCGTGTTCGGCCTAGTCTCGGCAAGCATCTCGCTGGCACTAAACAAACTAAGCACCAAAGCCAAAGCCTAAAGTCGGTAAACTTGAAAAGTTGCCTTGAGCAACTCCAGGAGAATTCGCCTAGTGGCCTATGGCGCCAGCTTGGAAAGTTGGTTGGGTGCAAGCCCTCATGGGTTCGAATCCCATATTCTCCGCGCTCTTCGAAAGAAGACGTTCACTAATGAGACAGTGAAAAACCCTCTGAGAAATCAGAGGGTTTTGTCATGCCTAAGGGGAATGAAATACAAATGTGACTTCCCAAAGTTGGTTGAAACTTGACACCTACAAGCCTTCGGCTAGATTTTAAACATGTCAAAAGAATCTGAAGTTCAGCACAAGGTACTTGTCCCTGGCCGCTGGGTCGAGCGAGTTGAAGAGGTCTTTCACATCGTGCTTGGTGTGTGCCTTCTCGGCATTGCCATAGTTGCTCTTTTCTTCTCGGTTGTGCGTGCGTTTGAAACCGTGCCCTTCTTCCCAACTGGAATGATTCAAGCCATCAACGACATCCTGTTCATCATCATCATTCTTGAGATTCTCAGAACTGTCGTGGCCCGTTATACGGATGGTGTTTTTCAGCTGCAGAACTTCCTGATCATCGGCGTTATTGCCGCCGTGAGACACATTCTTACCGTTGGTGCCTCGATGACTTTAGCCTCAGGGAAGAGTCAGGTTGAATTTGACCGGGCGGTAATCGAGTTGGGAATCAGCTCGGGAATAGTTGTGGCCCTGGTGTTCGCTATTTTCCTTTCAAGGGCATCGAACAGCTTCCCAGCGAAGGGCTTGAAGAGCTAGCTGCTTTTCACTTCAGTCGTGATTTAAAAGATGCGGCCGGTGGTTTTATCCACCGGCCGCATCTTTATGTCTTCTCTAGAACTGAATACCTCTGGTGAGGGCTCCGTCGATTAGAAGGTTGGCGCCACTGATGCGAGATGCAACTGCGCTCGATACGAACACAACTCCCGCAGCAATTTCTTCTGCTGTTCCCATGCGTCCGGTTGGGTTTAGGCCCATCGCGAACTTGAACAGATCAGGGTTTCCGCCTTCAATGGATTGCCATACTCCACCGGGGAAGTAGGTGTTTCCTGGAGAAACGGAGTTGGCGCGGATACCTTTATCGGCAAGCGATAAGGATAGTCCACCCATGTAGCCAATGATTGCGCTCTTGATCGTTCCGTAAGGGCCTGCAGCAAAGTCTGCTTCAACGCCCGAAACGCTTGAGATTGCGACCAGAGACTTAACTGTGCTCTTGTCTAGATGAGGGATTACTGCCTTGCAGAGGTTCACTGTGCCCATCAGGTCTACCCGATAGGAAGTGTCCCAGTTGTCGTCCTCGTCTGGAATTGCGAGAGCACTGACGTTGGCAACAGCCATGTCAATACCGCCGAATTCTTTCGCTGTTGCAGCTACCCAGGCACGAAGTGCCTTGGCGTCTCCAACATCGAGAGCTGTACCCTTTGCTTTTACACCGTGGGCCGTTAGCGCTTTCTCGGTTTCTGCAACCTCGCCTGCGTTTCTGGCACAAAATGCAACATTGGCACCCTCTTTGGCAAATCCTTCAACAATTGCGCGGCCGATACCCTTGGTACCACCGGTGACAATCGCTACTTTGCCCTTGATTCCTAGATCCATTGTTTACTCCTAATTTCTTTAGTTAGCTGCGGTATGGCTTACCAAGAGGAAGGACGTTTTTGCCCCACATCTCGTTAAGCAGTGATGCGAATGCCATGTACATGGCCAAAGCACCGGTCAAGATACCTTCGTAACCACCGAATAGGCCTAGTGAGGCGTTTCCGGTTAGGTAGGAGATACCAAGCGATCCAAGCAGCACTACTGTTAGCGCCAGGATGATGGTTAGAACACGTGGTGCCACAGCTGATGCGATCACTAGGAACAGGGTGAAAATAGCCCACATTATGAGATACCAACCCATCGCCTTAGCGTCGGTCGTCCACCACTTGAGTGCGACGCCAGCTTGCATGAAACCAAACGATAACCATAGGAATGAGTAACCACCGAAAGCAACAACCCCGAAGGTGTCATTGTTCTTGAATGCCATTGAGGCAACAAGAGTTTGAGCAGCGCCACCGAAGAACAGTGCCATTGCGATGATCATTCCGTCAAAAGGAATAATTCCACTGTTGATAAGACTCAGCAGAACTGTTGACATTCCATATCCGAGCAGTCCCAGTATTCCTGGGTTAGCTTGTTTTTCCATTGTGAACCTCCTTGTTCATTTGTGGAGAAAAGCGGTTGCTTAACTCCTTTTTCGCCGCCTACTGGACTGTTTTGGCCAATTCGCGGAGCATTGAATGCATACCTTCGTATGCGCTACTTTTGGGCATAAGTTTCTTGGGAATTTTGGTGACAACCGAGTAATTGGTATCAACCGCATTGGCAATCGGTGAGAGTGACACCTGGGTCACCAACTGGTAGGCATCCATGTAGTGGATGTTGAGTAGTTCCGATAGCCATCGAACCATTTCCACCTGTCCGATGCGCCAAGCGTCTTCCATCGGACGTGATGAGCCAACCACCATCCAGTAGTCGTCGTTTTCCAGGCGCGGCCAGAGCGGAGCGTTGCCTTTGATTAGTTCAACCATGATTACCGAGTTCATGGCACCCTCAACGGCTGTTCCACAAGACTCCCCTTCGCCCTGACGGTAGTGGCCGTCGCCGATTGAGAACAGCGCGCCTTCAACGTTGACGCCGAGATAAACAGTGGTTCCAGCCTTCATTTCCGGGGTGTCCATGTTTCCACCGAAGCGTTCTGGCACCAAGCTGGTGCGAACTTCTCCGGCCGGTGGAGCAACGCCAACGGTTCCCAGCATGGTCTCGATTGGAAGAGCAATCTCGAGGTCTCCGAATCGGGATTGGAAGCCAACCT
>CAIJWY010000238.1 GCA_903824455.1 uncultured Micrococcales bacterium | reverse complement strand
TTCGCCTCTGCCGGAATTCCGGTCAGCCCCACTAGCAGTAGGAGCGCAGTTAAAAGCGCACCTTTCAATTTCATGGGTCAATGGTAACAAGACAACCTGAGAGGTTTTGGGCTACCCTTTTACAATGATCAACAACGTAGTTGCCAAGGCGCGTGTCGCCCAAAAAGAGTGGGCAAAAGTTCCGGTTAGAACTCGTGCTGCCATCTTCCTTAGATTCTCAAAACTGGTTCTGGCCAGGCAGGATCAAATCCTCGACGTGATTCAGGAAGAGACCCACAAGAATCGTTTGAGCGCATTCGAAGAGATGCTCGACACAGTTCAACTCACCCACTACTACGGACGCCATGCGGCTGGAATTTTGAGGGAGCACAGAAGGCGCGGTGCTTTCCCGATTTTTACCAAAACCCGTGAGGTTTATCGACCCGTCGGCGTAGTTGGTGTGATCACTCCCTGGAACTATCCGTTCACTCTCCCAGCTACCGACATCGCACCAGCCCTTATTGCCGGTAACTCGGTGGTTCTGCTTCCAGACGAGATGACGCCGAAAATTGCCGACCTAATGTTGGAGCTCATGCAGGAGGCCGGTCTTCCCGAAGGTTTGGTTTCAATCGTTCACGGCGGAGGCCGCGTTCACGGCTCCGACCTAATTCAGGCTGTGAACTTTGTGATGTTTACCGGTTCAACAGCAACCGGCCGACTCGTTGCCACCCAATGTGCCGAACGGCTGATTCCGTTCTCGGCCGAGCTCGGCGGTAAGAACCCCATGCTGGTGCTCTCCGATGCCGACCCGGTGAAGGCAGCTCACGGAGCGGTTCGCGCCTGCTACTCAAACAGTGGGCAACTTTGCATCGCAATTGAACGCATCTACGTTGTGGAAAGCAAATATGACGAATTCCTGAAGCACTTTGTTGCCAACACCAAGGCGATGAAGCTGGGTTCTGGTAATGATTGGGAAATCACCATGGGCCCACTGATCAGCGAAAAGCAGTTCGTTCGCGTGCGCGATCAGGTGAACGAAGCAATTGCCAAGGGAGCGAAGGTTGAGGTTGGCGGCAAGGTTCGCCCAGACATCGCACCTACCTACTTCGAGCCAACCATTCTCACCAATGTCTCAGATGACATGGAGCTCGGGCGCGGGGAAACCTTCGGCCCGGTAGTTTCGATCTACAAGGTGGCTAACGATGCTGAGGCGGTTGCCCGCGGAAACGACACCGATTACGGTTTGAACTCGAGCGTTTGGGGAGGCGCCGCCGCAAAGCGCGCCGCTGAGCAGATGGAATCTGGTTCGGTAAACATCAACGAAGGTTTCAGTGCCGGCTTCGCCTCGCACGATGCGCCGATGGGTGGAATGAAGACCTCCGGCCTTGGTCGTCGTCACGGTCGTGAGGGCTTGCTCAAATACACCAATTCGCAAACCATCTCGGTTCAGCGCATGGTTGGTATCGCACCAATTGGCAAGCAAAGCAATCGAGCCTTCGCCACGTTACTCACCCGCCTACTAGGAATCTGGAACAAAATCTCATGACCTACAAAGTTGCTCTATCTGGAAGTCGAATCCTAATTACCGGCGGCGCCAGCGGTCTCGGTCGCCAACTCGGTATTCAAGCCGCGGCCAAGGGAGCCCACGTAATCATCTGGGACCTGAACCTGGCCAGCGCCAAGAAGGTTGCCGCCGAAATTAAAGCGTCCGGCGGTTCGGCCGAAGCTCACCAGGTTGACGTCACTGACCGTTTGGCCGTGAACAAACTGGCGCTAATCGTGGGTTCGGTCGACGTGCTATTCAACAATGCCGGGGTGGTTTCTGGCGATTGGTTCCTCGACCTCAACCCCGAATCAATTGAACGCACCTACAAGGTGAACGTGCTCTCGCTCTACTGGATGACCCAAGCGTTCCTTCCTGCCATGGTTCAATCCGGCCGCGGCTGCGTGGTCACCATTTCTAGCGCTTCTGGTTTGCTTGGTGTTGCCAAGCTCTCCGACTACGCGGCCAGCAAGTTTGCCGCATTCGGTTTCATGGAATCACTTCGCTCGGAACTTCGCATGAAGGGAAGCCGGGTGAATACCCTCACGGTTTGCCCGCACTACATCGGAACCGGCATGTTCGATGGTGTTCAAACCAAGTTCCCGTGGTTACTTCCAATCCTCGACGAAGCCAAGGTTGCTGCCAAGATTTTACGTTCGGTTGAAAAGGGCAAAGCCATGTTGGTTATGCCAAAGTTCGTTCACGTGATTCCGGTAGTGAGAGTAATTCCGATTCGCGCATTCGACAGGTTAACCGACTTTTTTGGCGTGAACCGAACCATGGACAGCTTCCGCGGTCGAACCAAGTAACTACTTGGTTTTTAGCTTGATGTCGGCTGGCTTTAGCCTGGCTGCGGCAAAGTCGTTCACAGCATTCTTGCTCGGGTAGCCGAGTGAAATCCCATAGAGCAGTTGGTACCCAGCCGGTATGTCAAACTCGGCACGAACAATGTCGTCATAGGCGCTAACCGCCCCTTGAGCACAGGTGCCGAGGCCTCTGGCGTGTGCACCGAGCATCAGGTTCATCACGAATAGCCCGGCGTCATTAGCCGAGAACTTGCCGAGGCTGGTGTGGGTGAAAATGAAAAGTTCAACCGGAGCTCCGAAAAACTCGTAGTTGCGAGCCCAGGCGGCGTCTCTCGCAACCCGGTCTTTACGATCGATACCCATGTGACCGAACAATTCGGCACCTACTCGCTGCGCTCGCGGCATAAGTTCCTTCACATACGGCTTGGCAACAATTGCATTGCTGGTTGGTAAACCGCGACGTGTGAATAAGAGCTTGAACTGACCCCACCTACTCGAGCGAATCGGCGCCACGATTTCCCAGCGGGCTAGATACTCCTTGCTGATCCGGTCACGAACATCCTTGGTTGCAACGGCCACCATGATCGGACGAGTGTTCGACCAAGAAGGTGAAGTGAGTCCGTCGGCGATTATTTCGTCGATGATCGCCGCAGGAACTGCTTTTGGAAGGAAGTCTCGAGTGGTGTGACGAGAAGCCATAAAGGAGGAAAGTGCTTTCGGTTGCATAGGTTAAACCTACCCTTGCCATTCGCCTTTCTCCATTGGCTTAAACTTAGGTGTTACCCAATTCCAGCGCGAGGAGCGATCATGACCGAACCGAGACAGGTTCGACCGCGCACCGAGGGTTGGTCTCAGAAGTTAGGCGCCGACGGCAAGCCTCTGCTCGAGTTTGAACAGAAGCGTCGCGGGCAACCGCCGGTGCACTTTGCCGATCTAACGGTTGAAGAGCGTGTTGACAAGGTAAAAGTACTTGGCCTTCCGGCTTTTCGAGCGAAGCAACTTTCCACTCACTACTTTGTGCACTACACCGACCAGGCCAACGAAATGTCCGACCTTCCCAAGGAGGGTCGCGATGAACTGGTTGCCGAACTGTTTCCACCGCTGCTAACCGAGGTGAAGCGCCTGCAGACCGACAAGGGCGACACCATAAAGTTCCTTTGGAAGTTATTTGATGGAGCTTTGGTTGAGTCGGTTTTGATGCGGTACCCAAACCGAATCACACTCTGTGTTTCAAGCCAGTCTGGCTGTGGAATGAACTGTCCGTTTTGCGCCACCGGGCAAGCAGGTCTTACTCGCAACATGTCGGCAGCCGAAATCGTGGCTCAGATTGTTGCCGCTAACAAGGTCATTGCAGCTGGGGAACTTGGCGGCAAGAAGACCGGTAACGGCGAAGAGCGGGTTGGCAACATCGTGTTCATGGGCATGGGAGAACCCCTAGCCAATTACAACCGGGTTTTGAGTGCGGTTCGCACCATGGTGGCCAAAGCCCCAAACGGCCTCGGGATGTCGGCTCGCAGTATCACCGTTTCCACGGTTGGTCTGGTTCCGGCTATCAAAAAGCTTTCGGATGAAGGCATTCCGGTGACCTTTGCTCTGAGCCTCCACGCCCCGGACGACAAACTGCGCGACGAACTGATTCCGGTTAACTCGAAGTGGAAGGTCGACGAGGCGCTTGATGCCGCGAAGGAATACTTCGACAAGACCGGTCGACGAGTTTCTATCGAATACGCGCTGATCCGAGACATGAACGATCACGCTTGGCGTGCCGATCTGCTGGCTGAGAAGCTAAACGCCAGGGGTAAGGGGTGGGTTCACGTGAACCCGATTCCGCTAAATCCAACTCCTGGTTCGGTTTGGACGGCTTCCACCCCCGAAGCCACCGACGAGTTTATTCGCCGCCTGGAAAAGGCCGGTGTGCCAACGACTCTGCGCGACACTCGCGGTAAAGAGATCGATGGCGCGTGCGGGCAGCTGGCTGCCGCCGACTAACGGGAACAAAATCTGTCAAGGTGGTGTTTACTTAAGATTATGACTGACAAATCAGAAGCAGCTTTTGGCCTAGACACCTTCGGCGACATGTCGAACGATCAAGCGGGAAATCCTATTTCGGCCGGCCAGACCATTCGCAATCTGATTGAACAGGGCAAACTCGCCGATGAGTTGGGTCTAGATAACTTCAACATTGGCGAACACCACCGCGACGACTTCGCCGTGTCAGCTCCTGACACCGTGCTTGCCGGGCTAGCCACCGTGACCAAAAACATCATCCTCGGCACCGGAGTAACCGTGCTATCGAGCGAAGACCCAGTTCGTCTTTACCAGCGCTTCGCCACCATCGACGCCATGTCGAACGGCCGCACCGAAATCACCGCCGGTCGCGGATCATTCACCGAATCCTTCCCGCTCTTCGGCTACTCGATGCAGGACTACGAAGTTCTCTTCGAAGAAAAGCTAGAGCTTTTGAAAGAACTGATTCAGGAAAAGCCGGTTACCTGGTCAGGAACCATTCGAGCCGGCCTCACCAACCAAGAGGTTTACCCAAAGACCGAGGGAAAGAACATCCGCCTGCGAGTTGGTGTTGGCGGAAGCCCAGACTCGGTAATTCGAGCTGCCAGACTCGGCATTCCGATGGCACTAGCCATCATCGGCGGCGACCCTGCCCGATTCGCTCCATACGCGAAACTCTACCGAGACAGCCTAGAGAAGTTTGGTCGGGACCTGCTGCCGATGTCGATCCACTCCCCAGGACACGTTGCCGAAACCGATGACGAAGCCTTCGAAACCCAGTGGCCGAACTACGCAATTAGCTTTGGTCGAATCGGTCGCGAACGCGGCTGGGGACCAATGAGCATCGACCACTTCATCCAAGAGGTGAACCATGGTTCGCTCTACGTTGGTTCTCCAGACACCGTTGCCAAAAAAATCGTTCACGCCATCGAATCGGTTGGGGTGCAGCGTTTCGACCTAAAATACGTGACCGGCCCAACCCCGCACGAGCAGGCGATGAAATCAATCGAACTTTATGCCACCGAAGTGGTGCCCAGGGTGAAAAAGCTTTTAGCTAAATAACCTAGATGGTTTTGGCGAAGTTACGCAAAAACTCGCGCAGGTCTTCACCAATGTCTTCGCGGTCGACACCGAGCTTGATGGTGGCCTTAATGAAGTTCAACTTGTCGCCGGTATCGTAGCGGTTGCCTCGGAATACAATTCCGCGAACACCGCCAGCAATCTCAGGGTTTTTCACGGCCGCCTCCAAGGCGTCGGTTAGCTGAATTTCGCCGCCGCGTCCTGGTTTGGTGTTTTCCAGCAGCTGGAACATCTCACCGCGCAGAACATAGCGACCAATCACAGCAAGGTTTGATGGGGCTTCGGAAGCCGCTGGCTTCTCAACCAGATCGGTGACGATAACCACATCTTCTTGATCTGTTGCGGTAACCGCAGCGCAACCATAGAGAGAGATATCGGCCGGGTCAACTTCCATAAGTGCAATCACGTTATCGCCGGTGGCCTCGTGTATTTCAATCATTTTTGAAAGCAGAATATCTTTCGCGTTGATAACGTCGTCGCCGAGAAGTACGGCAAACGAGTGTTCACCAATGTGCTGCTTGCCGGTAAGAACCGCGTGCCCTAAACCTTTTGGGTCACCTTGGCGGGTGTAGTAAATGTCGGCGAGGTCGGAAGATTCCTGAACCTGCTCCAGGCGTTCGGAATCGCCTTTGGCCTTAAGTGTTTGCTCCAATTCGGCAACGCGATCGAAGTGATTCTCGAGAGAACTCTTGTTACGCCCGGTAATCATCAGAATGTCGGTGAGACCGGTGTCAACCGCTTCCTCAACCACATACTGGATCACCGGCTTATCGATCAGGGGAAGCATTTCTTTTGGCATGGCCTTGGTTGCTGGCAAGAAACGAGTTCCCAAGCCAGCCACCGGAATTAGCGCCTTGGTTACTTTGTAAGGATTAGTCATTGTTTTCCTCTAAATAGGTTGTTGACGCGTTCTAAATCTTCGGCGAAGTCAATTTCGATTGCATACAGGTCGGAAATGTCTACGGCTTTGAACTTGGCGCCGGCCGATTCGATGGCAACTTCGATGCCGCGCTCAAAATAGTCCTGGTCTGACGCCGCATCGAGGCAACGAATAAGTTCTGCTTTGTTGGCCGCAGAAACGTAATTGATGCCAACCGCTTCGCCAAGGCCACCGGCCACGGTCTTAGATAGAAGCTTGATGAAACCCTGATCGTCGAGCGTGTACTTAACCTCTTCGTCGCTTACCTTGCTGGTGTTAACCACAACGAAGGATTGCTCGGCTTCGATAAACGGAATCACACGGGTTAAGACTTCCGGGTCAAAAACCACGTCGCCGTTCATCCAAATCACTCCTCCATCACTTGAGGAACGAAGCGCCTTAAGCAAGCTTTTAGAAGTATTGGTCTGGTCGTAGAGCTCGTTGTAAACGAAGGTTGCTTCAGGAAAGCGCTCTATGATTGCCTCGAGCTTGAAGCCAACCACGATCAGGGTGCGGAACGCCTCGCCGAAAGCCTGCTTTAGGTTGTCGAGCTGTTGCGACATGATCGAACGACCGTCGGAAAGCTCGGTTAGTGGCTTCGGTAGCGGCCTCGAGAGTCTGGTGCCCATGCCGGCGGCCAAAATCACAACTTGCTGAGACATAAATACAAGTTTAGGCGTGGATACACCCATTTGAATGTTCTAGCCTCAGACCGGAGCTGCCTATGCGTTCAAAAAACTAGAGAGCTGAGAGAGCTGCCACGGCAGCGGTCTTGGTGTCTTCGGCACTTTTCGCAGCAAGAACCAACTTGGCCAATGCCACCGCCTGATCGGCACTAACGGCAGCCAGCGCCGATCGAACCGCATCAACCTGAGAGCGGGAAGCTGACACCGAGTCGAAGCCTAGACCCGCCAGTAACACGGCAAAAGCGGGATCTGATGCGCTTTCGCCACAGACACTCGAGTAGATTCCAGCGGCCTTGGCTTGCGAAGCAATTCGCTCCAAAGTGCGAATCAGTCCTGGTTGCCAAGGGTTGAGTAATGCCCCCAGCGATGGGTTCATGCGGTCGGCAGCAAAGAGATACTGCGAAAGATCGTTGGTTCCGACCGAGATGAAGTCAACTATTCCAGCGAGGTCTGGAAGGAGTGCGGCAATCGACGGCGTCTCAACCATCACACCAACTTTGAATTCACCTAAGGAACGCGCAAGAGCCGCAAACTCGGCTGCTTCCTGCACCGTGGCAATCATCGGTGCCATTACCCAGATTTCACGACCGGTCGAAATTCGAGCAGCCTCAAGACCTTTGAGCTGGTCTTCGATGAATGAGCGGTGGTCCTGGATCAAACGGTAACCTCGAACACCGAGAGCTGGGTTTTCTTCACCTGGCATCTTCAAAAACGGAACCGGTTTGTCTGAGCCGGCATCAATAGTTCGAACGGTGATGGGACCCTCTGGAGCAGCAGCCAAAATCGAGGCGTAAAGATCGCGCTGACGGTCGACGGAAGGCTGGGAACTTTCGTTCAGGTAGAGCAGTTCGGTTCGGAACAAACCAACCCCAACGGCACCGGTTTTTGCCGCAGCCTCGGCGTCTTCTAGTGAACCAACGTTGGCACGAACTTCAATGAGTGGTTCACGTCCGGTGTCGGCAAAAGCCAGCGCTTGCGTGGCATCGCTCAAAGAACCACCAACCACCACGCGATCGCCAACCGGGTCTACTAGAACCGATGTGCCGGCGGGAATTTCATGTGCACCAGCAACCGACACCACTGCCGGGATGCTGCGAGATCGGCAAATGATTGCGGTGTGGGAGGTGGGACCACCCTTAACGGTGATGACACCAACCACGGCGGGAGTGAACTGCGCCGTGTCGGCCGGAGAGAAGTCGTCACCAACAATTACGTAAGCACCGGTGGCAGGTAAGTCCAATCCAACGTGAATTCCGGCGATGGAAGCCTGCACTCGCTTCGAGATATCTTGAAGGTCGGCGATACGTTCTTCGAAAGCTGCGTCTCCGGCCAGCATCTCGGAGAACTCGTTTACCGCCATTCCGTATCCGGCACCAGCCGACCAACCTGCATCGAGGTGGGCCACCGACATGTCAAACAGCGACTCATCTTCGAGTAGATACTTCAGAGCTTCAAAAATCTCTGCCGAAGTCTCGTCGGAATTGGAACCGAGGCGATCGAGGTCGGCGGAAACTGAGGCGATCGCTGACTTTAGAATCTCCGACTCAGCGGCCACACCTGAGGAAGTCTTTGACCATGCCGGAAGTGCTGCAGTAGGTGCTACGTGGAAAACCTCTGCCACAACCGCATTCAAGCCAACCCCCAGGCCGTTCAGGACTGAAGACACAACTAGCCCTGGAGGAAATCTCGAATTTGTGCAACCAGGTTGGCTGCTGACTCTTCGTCATCCGACTCAACCGAAACTGTTAGGGTTTCACCGGTCTTTATTTTTAGGGCCATCAACATCAAAGGCGAATTCGCTTTAGTAAGCTTCTCGCCCTGGCGACCGATCATCACCGTTAGCCCTGATTCCTTGACCGCCTTAACGATCAGACTAGCTGGGCGGGCGTGCAAACCAATCGGGTCGATAACCTGAATCATGGTTTCGTAAGTTGACATCAAATTACTCTCGGTAGAAATGGGCGTAACAACAATTATTACTTGAAATTATGGTCCCAAATTCAATTATCACTTTTTGGTAACGGGGTTGAAATGAACCTTTGTTAGCACATTTCATTCTCTAAAGTCTTCTAAGAGAGTTCAAAAATGTGCTCTTGCGCAGAGTTTGCAACGATTGTCTGCACGCATCAAAGAAAGCGAACTATTGGGCAAAGAAGTAACATCCGCCGACATGGTAATCCTTGGCCTTGAAGCCATCGATAAAGCGGACGCAACCCGCCAGTTAGCAAATAGGTTAGTAGCCGCTGGCCGAGTGACGAACATTGAAACTTTTTTAGAAGCCGTTGCAAAACGTGAAGAACACTTCCCAACTGGCATTGAAGGCGGAATCGCTATCCCCCATGCTCAGAGTGAATCGGTAACAATTCCATCGGTTGCAATTGCTACCAGCGTCGCGGGTGTCGACTTCGGTGCCGAGGACGGCAAGTCGAACCTAATCTTCCTAATCGCTGCCCCAGCTAACGGCGGTTCTGAACACCTTGAAATACTTGGAACCATTGCCTACAAAGTTATGGACGAAGACTTTCGTAACGAACTATTAGCTGAAACCGATCCTGCGGTAATCGCAGCCACACTGACTCGAGAGGTTCAGAAATAATGAAGTTTGTTGGAGTAACCGCTTGTATTACAGGAATCGCCCACACCTACATGGCCCAGGCTGCCCTTGAGCAGGCTGCCAAGAAGCTTGGTCATGAGATAACGGTTGAGACTCAAGGATCGGCCGGCATCAATCCCATGAAGCAGGAACTCATCGATGCAGCCGACGGGGTAATCTTCGCAGTTGACCTTTCGGTAAAAGGTCGTGAACGTTTTGCTGGCAAACCTTACATTGAGCTTGGAGTTTCCAAGGTTATCGGTGGCGACAAAGGCGTAAATGTAATGACCGAATTCATAGCGGCGATCGCAGCGGGAACCGCGGCCAAGGTTGAGGGAAACAAACCTGAACCGCAAGCGCCGGCTGCACCTAAGGCTGAAAAGCCAGAGGGTGACAAGAAGAAGGGATTCTTCGGAGGTTTGTTCGGGTAAGTTCCGAACGAAAAACTTGAGCCACACCCCCGTGACTCAGGACAACAAAAAGGCCTATAGGAGGCTCAAAGATGAGTACAAACACAGGAGTGGGAACCCGCATCAGAACATGGCTGATGACCGGCGTTTCCTACATGATTCCATTCGTTGCTGCAGGCGGTATTTTGATCGCCCTAGGCTTCTTGCTAGGTTCGGCTTACGCAGGTACCGACGGCATCCACGCGTATGACGCAGCAAAAATGGGTATCACTGACCCAGCAAACCCAAACTACCTTTCGGTAGGAACCTGGGCATTCATCATTTTCTGGCTAGGTAAGGCTGCATTCGCATTCTTCGTACCAGTTCTTGCTGGTTACATTGCCTATGCAATCGCCGACCGTCCAGGTCTAGCTCCTGGTTTCGTTGCTGGTGCACTTGCTACTGGTCTAGACGGAAACCCACTAGGCACTGGTACCGGATTCCTTGGAGCAATCCTTGGTGGTGCACTTGCTGGTGGTTTGGCTCTATGGATCAGCCGTTGGTCGGTTCCAAGCTGGGTTCGTCCTTTGATGCCAGTAGTGATCATTCCGCTACTAGCTTCGATTGGTACCGGTTTAGCAATGGTTCTATTGCTAAAGGCTCCAGTTAGCTGGCTAATCGGCGCTCTAAACAGCGGTCTAACCGGACTAACCACTGCTGGTCTAGTAGTACTAGGTCTAGTTCTTGGTCTAATGATGGCCTTCGACATGGGTGGCCCAGTTAACAAGGTTGCTTACACCTTCGCAACCACTGGTCTAGCTGCTGGTCTAGAACTTGCTGCTGCTGGAACCCCAGTAGGCGAAGTTGGCCAGTTCAAGATCATGGCAATTGTTATGGCTGCCGGTATGGTTCCACCAATCGGTATGGCTCTAGCAACCGTTCTAAACAAGAAGCTATACGATGACGCAGAACGCGAAAACGGTAAGGCTGGCTGGCTACTGGGTGCATCCTTCATCTCTGAAGGTGCGATTCCTTTCGCCGCTGCTGACCCAACCCGCGTAATCCCATCGATCATGGTTGGTTCTGCTGTTACCGGTGGCCTTGTAGGTCTATTCGGCAACGCAATCCCTGCCCCACACGGTGGTATCTTCGTGTTCCCTCTAGTAACCAACGTATTCGCGTACATTGCAGCAATCCTTATTGGTGCCGCAGTTACCGCTCTAATGGTTAACTTCCTAAAGGGCATGAACAAGTAACAATCGCTCGTCGATTTGGAAGGGCTCGGGAGAAATCCCGGGCCCTTTCGCTATGCTCGGAGCATGGAAACCACGTCTACCGAACTTGAACTAATCATTCAGATCTGCCTCGGCATTATCGTTCTTTGCATCATCATGATTGGCTTGACCGCGTGGAAAAAGCGCGCCGCCAAAAAGGATGGGAAGTAGCGCTTAGGCCACTTCCTGGGTTAGTCGCTCCACCAACTCGGCGTATTTGGCTTGCGTTTGGGAAACAATTTCGGCTGGGAGTGCTGGCGGTTCTCCGGACTGATCCCAGTTGTCGGCAAGCCAGTTGCGAACAATCTGCTTATCGAATGAGTCTTTGCGTTCGCCGCGTTCCCAGGCTGCCTTCGACCAGAATCTCGAAGAGTCGGGGGTAAGCACTTCGTCTCCCAGAACAATGCGCCCGGTGGCAGGGTCAATACCGAACTCAAACTTGGTGTCGGCCAGGATTAGGCCGGCTTGCTCGGCGAGCTCGGACGCCTTGGCGAAGATTTCAAGGGAAAGCGCACGAAGTCTTTCGGCGTTGTCTAGTCCGATGATTTCAACAACTTTTTCGAAACTGATGTTTTCGTCGTGGTCGCCGAGTTCGGCTTTGAAAGCAGGGGTGAAGATGGGCTGCTTAAGCTTGCCTCCAAAGGTTAGGCCTTCTGGAAGTTCAACTCCGCAGATCTCGCCCTTCGCTTGGTATTCCTTCCAGCCCGAGCCAGAAACATAACCTCGCACCACGCATTCGATTGGGAACATTTCCAATTTCTTGGCAACGGTGGCTCGCCCGGCAACTTCTTTTGGCACAGGCACTTCGAGAGATACGTGATTCTCAACCGGAAGGCGTTCAAACCACCAGTTGGTGAGGGTGGTGAGGTGCTTTCCCTTGTTGGGGATGGTTGGCTCGAGAACGTGGTCAAAAGCGCTCACGCGGTCGGAGGCGACCACCAGGATGAGGTGGCTAAGGCTTGAGTCATTGCTCTCGTAGAGGTCGCGTACCTTGCCTGAGTAAACGTGGTGCCAGCCCGAGATTTGGTTAGTCATTGGCTACCTTTGCTGCGATGTCGGTGCGGAAGTGCGAACCATCTAACTTGATGTGCGCCACCGCTTCATAGGCGTGCTTTCTGGCATGTTTAAAGTCTTTACCGAGAGCCACCACGCTGAGCACACGACCACCGTTGGCAAACAGTTTGCCATCGACCTCCTTGGCCGCTGCCACGCAAACCTCAACACCTTCAACGCTTTCGGCTTCGCTGATTCCGCTGAGTTCGCGATCCGGTGCGCTGGTGTCTGGGTAGCCTTCGCTGGCAACCACTACCGCCACGGCAACATCGTTACTGAACTCTGGCTCGGGAGCTGCTTCTAGGTGACCGGCAGCTGCCTTGTGAAGCAAACTCTCTAACGGGGTGAGTAGTCGGCGAAGCACAACCTGGGTTTCTGGGTCTCCGAAGCGAGCGTTGAATTCGATGACGCGAATGCCAGCCTTGGTAACTATAAGACCGCAGTAAAGCAGCCCCACGAAAGGCGCTCCGATGTTGGAGAGCTCTCTAATGGTTGGAATCGCGATGGTGTCGCGAACTTCGTCGACGAAGCCCTTTGGAAGCCAGGGCAGTGGAGTATAAGAACCCATGCCACCGGTGTTCGGGCCCTCGTCGTTGTCGAACGCGCGCTTGAAGTCTTGAGCTGGGGTGAGAGCGAGAACATTTTTGCCGTCGGCCAGGAAAAACAGTGAAACCTCTTCGCCGTCGAGAAACTCTTCAACCAAAATTCCAAGGTGAAGAAACTTCTTGGCGTGCTTGAGAGCTTCGTCGCGATCGCTGGTAACGATGACGCCTTTACCGGCAGCCAGTCCATCGGCTTTGACCACGTATGGTGCTCCGAAGTCGTCGATTGCCGATTCAACCTGTTCCATGGTGGTGCACTCGTGGGCCCGACCGGTGGGCACTCCGGCGGCAGCCATAACCTGTTTAGCGAAAGCTTTAGAGCCCTCAAGTTGAGCGGCAAGTTTGCTCGGACCAAAGACGTCGATACCGGCTTCTCGCAGCGGGTCGGCCACTCCTTCGATAAGGGGAGCCTCCGGTCCAATAATCACCAGTTCGAAACCCTTGTTCTTCGCGTACTCGGTTACCGCGCCTGGGTCCATCATGATTAAACCCGCATCGCAGGTCACGTCGTTGGCGATACCAGCGTTGCCCGGGGCAACCACAATTTGGTCGGCGTTAGTGCCGGTTCGAACCAACGCTTTAACGATGGCGTGCTCGCGAGCGCCTCCACCGAGAACCAGGATTTTCATAAGTCAAGTTTAAGCCAGTTGGCTAGGCTGGTGGCATGCCCCTGAGAAGAATCAAGCCACTCGAAGGAATTATCGCGGTTCGGGCCGTCTTGGCCGATCCAACGAAGCGGGTTGAAACCGATAGCGAATTCAAAACTGCGGTTCGCTACCTGTTGGAAGAACTAATGGTTCTTCGTCCCGGTCGTTCGGTAGAAGTGCGAGTTCCCCCGCTTGGCGCCATCCAATGCATCGACGGTCTAACCCATCGCCGAGGAACACCGCCCAACACGGTTGAGCTTGGCCCGCTGGAATGGTTTGCGCTCGCGGTGGGAGAAGTGTCTTGGGAGTCATTGGTTGCTTCAGGAAAGATTTTGGCTTCCGGCACCCGTGCCGACATTTCCGATGCACTGCCAATCTGGCGTTGATGGTTCAATAGAGATATGCCAAAAGAAACCGTTCGCATTCGCCGTGCACCAAAATACCTTCCGTTCCTGTTGCTGTTTGCAACTTTCGGACTAATCACCGCCGTGGTGGTTTATCTCAACATCGACGAAGCCTCGAAAGGAAATGCGTCGATCTTTGGTTTGTTGGTCACTTTTTTGTCGGCTGCCGGTGCCGCCATCGGATTGGGAGTAGCACTGATCGTCGATGGTGTTTCGAGGTTGCGTTCCAAGACGGTTGTGGCCGAGCGTAGCCGCTAAACTTATAGAAGGATTCCCCCCAACTTTTTGAATCGAGGGTAATAATGCTTCGTGGCGACGGCTTGCTGAATCACGATCTGCTACCCGATGAAACCCTCCCTCAAGACCAGTGCGGTGTTTTTGGTGTTTGGGCTCCAGGCGAAGAAGTTGCCAAGCTAACGTTCTTCGGTCTTTACTCGCTTCAGCACCGCGGCCAAGAATCGGCCGGTATTGCAACTTCCGATGGCAAAAAGATTTTGGTTTACAAAGACATGGGTTTGGTTTCCCAGGTCTTTTCTGAGTCGTCACTCGAGAGCCTGGTTGGACACATCGCGGTTGGTCACAACCGTTACTCAACTACCGGTGCTTCATCTTGGCGTAACGCGCAACCAACTCTGGGCCGCACTTCAGCGGGAACCGTGGCGCTAGCCCACAACGGAAATCTAACCAACACTTCGGATTTACTTGAGCTCCTGAAAGATCGCTACCCAGACCAGGAGAGCAACGAAATCACCGGTGGTAACACCACCGACACCGCGGTTCTTACCGCGCTAATGGCCGGCGACCTCGACCACACGCTCGAGGCTACCGCGCTAGAACTTTTGCCAAAGGTGAAGGGCGCCTTTTGTCTAGTTTTCATGGACGAAACCACACTTTATGCCGCTCGTGATCCTCAGGGCGTTCGTCCGTTGGTATTGGGTCGCCTTGAGCGCGGCTGGGTGGTTGCTTCGGAAACCGCGGCACTCGACATCGTTGGTGCCTCGCTGGTTCGAGAAGTTGAACCAGGCGAACTAATCGCCATCGACGAGAACGGTTTGCGGTCCACTCGTTTTGCCGAAACCAAGCGTGCTGGCTGTGTTTTCGAATACGTTTATCTGGCCCGCCCAGACACCAGCATCAACGGCAAAAACGTTTACGACGCTCGAGTAGAGATGGGTCGCCAGTTGGCTCGGGAATACCCGGTTGAAGCCGACCTGGTCATTCCAACCCCAGAATCAGGCACTCCGGCAGCGATTGGTTTCTCGCAAGAATCGGGAATTCCGTTCGGTCACGGTCTGGTGAAAAACGCCTATGTTGGCCGAACTTTCATACAACCCTCGCAAACCATTCGTCAGCGCGGAATCCGTTTGAAGTTAAACCCGCTGAAAGAAGTTATTCGCGGCAAGCGCATCATCGTGGTTGACGATTCAATTGTTCGAGGTAATACTCAGCGCGCACTGGTTCAAATGCTTCGCGAGGCCGGCGCTGCCGAGATTCACATTCGCATTTCCAGCCCACCAATCACCTGGCCCTGTTTCTACGGAATCGACTTCGCCACCCGTGCCGAGCTAATTGCCACCGGTCTTGGGGTCGAAGATGTTCGCAAGTCGATTGGAGCCGACAGCTTGGGCTACCTTTCGAAAGACGGAATGATTGCCTCAACCGGCCAACAAGAACGTGAACTTTGCACAGCCTGCTTCACCGGCACCTACCCGATTGAACTTCCAACTTTGGATCGTTTGGGCAAAAACCTACTTGAGCGCGAAGAAGCATCAGCCTGTGAACCGGGTCCAGATTCAGAGCTAAACGCTTTGGTCACCGATGCCGAGAAAAACGTATGACCGAAAACGCTTACGCAAAATCGGGAGTCGACACCGAGGCTGGCGATCTCGCGGTTGAGCTGATGAAGCGTTCGGTTGCTGCCACTCACAACGATCTAGTGTTTGGCGGGCTCGGCGGATTCGCCGGGATGATGGACGTTTCTTTCATTAAGAACTACCAGCAACCGCTTTTGGCCACGTCAACCGACGGCGTTGGCACCAAGGTCGCCATCGCGCAGGCAATCGATAAGCACGACACCATTGGCCAAGACCTGGTTGGTATGGTGGTCGACGACATCGTGGTGGTTGGCGCCAAGAGCCTGTTCATGACCGACTACATTGCCTGCGGCAAGGTGGTTCCAACCCGGATCGCCGACATCGTTCGAGGAATTGCCGAAGCCTGCTCTCAGGTTGGGGTTGCCTTGGTTGGCGGGGAGACCGCCGAGCACCCAGGGTTACTCGGTCCAGACGACTACGACGTGGCGGGGGCCGCGGTTGGCGTGGTTGAGGCGTCGAAGCTGCTCGGACCGCAAAAGGTTTCGGTCGGCGATGTGGTTCTGGGAATCGAGGCATCCGGTCTTCACTCGAACGGCTACTCGCTGGTTCGCAAGGTCGTTGCCGACAAGGGTTTCAAATACACCGATCACGTCGACGAATTTTCGGGTTCACTCGGGGAAGCGCTGCTTACCCCGACCCGTCTCTACACCGGCGTATTAAACGAACTACTGGAAAGTGAACTTGGCTCATCGGTTCACGCCATGAGCCACATCACCGGTGGCGGTATTGCCGCCAACTTGTCGCGAGTGCTTCCGCAAGGGGTTTCGCTTGATGTTGATCGTTCAACCTGGTCGCCGCTCGAAGTCTTTAGAATTCTTAGCCGGTGGGGTGGGTTTTCGCTCGAGTCAGTAGAGGGAACCTGGAACCTAGGGTTGGGTCAGGCGCTGGTGGTTTCGGCGGCGGATGCCGAAGCAATTACCAGGCAGCTCAACGCTAAGGGACACCAGACTTGGACGCTTGGCTCGATTAAAGCCGCTGGCACCGATTTGAGCGGGTACCTTCAGGGCGCTAAGGGTGTTGACGGTGGTGCGGTTCGCCTAGTCGGCAACTACGCAAACTAACTACTTCGACTCTTCTTCGGTAGTTTCTTCGGTTTCGTCGTCGGCATAAAGGTCGGCCCATTTGTCGACCAGTTCATTTCCGTCGGTCTCCGGGGCAAGTTCTTTCTCCAACGCCGACAAATCGGTGTTTGGGCTGAAATACTTTAGATCGCGAGCAACCTTAGTGTGCTTAGCTTTTTGACGGCCACGCCCCATGGCGAGCCCCCTAACTGGAAATCAACGGGATAAGAAACCTGAGAAAAGTTTATCAGCGGTTACAGGCAAAGCATTACTAGTGCAACGGCTGTGGAAGGAACCACCAGGTTGAGGAAAACATTTAAAAACGAAGCCAACTTGCGCCCGTCGATGATTAGTTTCCACGTCTGCTGTACGAAGGTTGAGAAGGTTGAGAGACCACCGGCCAGACCGGCCACCAGAATCAGTTGAAGCTGCGGTGAGGCAACCAGCGCCCAAGCGGCAATTGCCGTGGCAATCGTGTTTGCCGCCAAAATACCCCAAGGCAGATAGCCGTTGAACTTTGACAGTAGCCCGCGAGCAAGAGCACCAACGCCACCGAAGGCAGCAACGATTAGGAATTCGACCATGGGCGTTCACCGCCCAAAATTCGTCCGAGCCAATAAACCATGATCCCGATAAGAATCTGCACGGCGGCGTAATAAAAGTTGGGGTCGTTGCCTAGGGTGACAAAAGTAATCAAACCGCTAAGAGTGGTGAAGCCACCGGCAACGCCGGTTCCCCAGAAGCTTTGCGAGGTTTCCTTGGAGAATCGTTGGTTGACGTGGATGAAGCCAAGGAAAGCGGCGCCTAGTAGGTTCACCAGCGAGAGCCAAATCACCTGATCAAGACCTAGTGTGGCAGCGTAACGAAGAGCACTACCAATGGCTCCGCCCCAGAAAGTGAGTAGAAGCAGCCTTGCTTTCAAGGGCTAATCGTCTTTTTCGTCTTGTTCGTCGGCAGTAATCGTAATTACGTCGTTACGAGCCAACTTGTGGTGACGGCGCTGAACTGGACGAACCGCTTGGCCACGACGAGCGTCACCCGGCAGTGGGTTACGAAGGAATGGGTTGAACTTTTCAGCCGACTCCAAGCGCCAAGGAACTAGAGTCACCATAACGCCGCGAACGTAGAGCAGGCGCGAGCGCAGACGGTTGGCGCGGTGGTTGTGGAAGAGGTGCTCCCACCAGTGACCCACGATGAACTTTGGAAGGTAAACCGAGATCCGCTCGCGACCGTGACGACCGCGGTGAGCTTCTAGGAATTCGATCAGCGGTGCGCTGAATTCGCGGTATGGAGATTCGATGATCTTTAGCGGAACCTTGATTCCATAGGCCTTCCACTCGAGGCGAAACGCTTCGGCGCGCTCTGGGTCAACGGCCACGTGCACCGCGTCTAGGCGGTCGTGCTTGCTGGAAAGTGCGTAGTCGAGCGCTTTCAGTTGAGGCTTGTTGAGCTTGTCCATTAGCACTACCGCGTAGTCACCCTTGCTACCAAACTCGGTGCTTTCATCAAGGGCAATTTCGGCCTCAATGGTCTTGTAGTAGCGGTTGGTGTTTAGCATCACCCAGTAGAGCGGAATGGCAATCACAAAGACAATCCAAGCGCCTTCGAGGAACTTGGTAACGGTAACGATGATGAGAACGATTCCGGTCATGAACGCACCGATACCGTTGATGATTCGTCCGCTGAGAGCTTCGCGCTTACTGACTGACCCGTCTTTAACTCCGCGCTTCCAGTGAATCAACATACCGATCTGGCCCACGGTGAAGGACGTGAATACGCCCAAAACGTAAAGCTGAATCAGCTTGGTAACATCGGCCTCGAAAAGCAAAACCATAACTAGGGCGGCCGCAGTTAGCGAAAGCATTCCATTCGAGTAGACCAGTCGGTCGCCTCGAGTTAGCAGCGCCTTAGGGGCGTACTTGTCTTTCGCTAGAACCGAAGACAGCAGCGGGAAACCGTTGAAGGCGGTGTTCGCCGCGAGAAGCAAAATGGCTGCGGTTGCACTCTGAAGAACGAAGAACATGATTGAACCGTTACCGAAGATGGCAACACCCAACTGGGCGATTACCGACTGCTGCGGACCGGATTCAAAGGCTAGAAGATCTGCGCCCTCGAGTTGCTTGGCACCGTTTTCGATGTATCGAACACCGGTTGCCAGCGCAAAGAAAATGATTCCAGAAAACATCGTGATAGCGGTGATACCCATCCAGCTAAGTGTTATCTGTGAGTTTTTTACCTTCGGTTCGCGGAAAGCCGGAACACCATTGGCGATTGCCTCAACCCCGGTAAGAGCAGCCGAACCGGAGGCAAACGAACGCAGTAGCAGGAATGCCAGAAGAAATGGTGTGGCTTGCAATTGATGTTCCACAAGCACGTTGTAGTTAGAAGAAGGAGCCGATAAGTCTTCTCCCAATACGAACATTCGGTAAAGACCGGTTGCAAACATCGCCATCACGCTGGCGATGAATAGGTAGGTGGGAACCGCGAAGGCAAATCCAGATTCGCGAACTCCGCGAAGGTTAATGGCCATTAGGAAGACGATGAATCCAACAGCGATTTCGATTCGAAATGGGTCGAGACCGGGGAAGGCCGAGATCAGGTTATCGGTGCCGGCCGAGATCGATACCGCAACGGTCATCACGTAGTCGATTAGCAGGGCGCTAGCCACCACCAAAGCAGCCTTTTCTCCGAGGTTTTTCTGGGCCACCTCGTAGTCGCCACCGCCTGAAGGATAGGCCTTGATTACCTTGCGGTAGCTGAGAATGATGACTGCGAGAAGCATCACCACGACACTGGCGATGATTGGGGTGAACGAAAGGGTGGAAACTCCACCAACTGCTCCCAGGGTGAGGATCATTAGCAGTTCCTGCGGACCGTAGGCAACCGAAGAAAGCGGGTCGCTGGAGAAGATAGGAAGTGCGATGGTCTTCGGAAGAAGTTCGCCTTCTAATTTCTTAGTGGAAAGCTTCTTACCTAGGAAAAGTCTCTTTGTGCGAGGTTCTTTTGGAGTTTCATTCACAAGGAAATACTTTACTCCTTGCGCTTACGACTTCCGAGACGGAAAGTCGAAAGGAAACCCAAACCGAGGAAACCAGCTGCGGCCCAGGCCGAGAACTTGGTGCCTTCGGTGAAACCATCTCCGGCTGCGGCAACGATCTTGTCTGCCATATCAGCTGGAACTTGCTGTGCCACTAGCTGATCTTTTAGGAATGGAATAGCCGAACCGGCGCTATCCACCACAATCTGAGAAATCTGGGTTGCCTGCTCGGATGGCACCTTCAGTTCCGCTAGTCGGCTGTCAATGGAGCCCTGAGTGCCGGTGAAAAGCATGGTTCCCAAAACCGCAATACCTAGAGCCGAACCAACCTGGCGCGCGGTGCTCTGCGTTCCTGATCCCTGACCAGACATTGCTGGCGGAACATCCACCATGATTACTCCGGTCAACTGAGCAGTTGCCATACCAACACCGATTCCGTAAATGAACAGGCTTGGTGCGATTGAGATCCAGCCGACTTCGGCGTTGGCAAACAGAGCCACGGTTCCCACGGCAACAAGTTCAAGTAGCACACCAATTCGCACCACGGTAGCCGCAGCGACTTTGCCGCTAAGTGCTCCCGCAGCTCCGGAAGCCAAGAAAGCTCCACCGGCTAGGAACAGAAGCACCAAACCAGAGTCGATTGGCGAAAGCCCGAGTACGTTTTGCAACCAAAGTGGAATCGCAAACAACAGACCGAATTCACCCATCGAGATTATTAGTGCGGCAATTGAACCATTGCGGAAACTGGCTATTTTGAACAGGTTCAAATCGAGAAGAACATTCTTGTGCGCCTTTTCTCGGGCACGTTCCCATAGGTAGAAAGCCACAAAGGCAGCAACTGAAATACCGAGTGAAACCGGAATGATCGAGATGCCATCGGCGCCCCACTTGAAGTCACCAAGCTGGAACTGGGTCGAGGTCTGATCCCACCAACCGTAAATGCGACCCTCGATTAGACCGAAGACCAGGGTGAGGAACATGATGGTTGAGATAACCGCACCAACCACGTCGATTCCGCCTTCTCGCTGAGCCTGCTTGGACTCAGCAACCCAGTAAAGAAGTCCGGCGATCACAATTAGGCCCAGTGGAAGGTTGATGTTAAATGCCAACCGCCAACCTTCATCGCCAAACGATGTTGCCAACCAACCACCTAGAACTGGACCGATGGCAACCATTCCACCGATGGTGGCGCCCCAAACAGCGAAAGCGATGCCGCGTTCTTTGCCCTGGAAGTTTGCGTTGACTAGCGAAAGGGTGGTTGGTAGAACCATCGAACCACCGATTCCTTGCACCACGCGCGCAGCAATCATGCTGGCGGCGTCGGTTGAGTAACCAGCCCAAACAGAACTGGCCACAAAGATCGCGATACCCATTACCAACACAAATTTGCGTCCGATGCGGTCGGCGAGCGAACCCCAAACTAGGAGCAACGAGGCGAAGACCAGAACGTAGCTCTCCTGAACCCATTGAACTTCCGTAGAGCTGAGGTCAAGTGCCTCAATTACCTTAGGGAAAATTGTGTTCACGATGGTGCCATCGATGATTACGAGGGAGATGCTCATGGCGATGAAAACTAAACCGATCCAACGGTTGCGAGTCTTGGTCATTTCTACCTAACAGTTTGCTGTGAAATCTCTTGCGAGTCTAACCTGCGGGCGTATGCTCAAAGCAGAAGAAGGAGGCGCGAAATGACTAATCTCCAAGATGGCTGCAACTGCGGCGGCTGCAACTGCGGCAAGTAAGTCTTAAACAAAATCAGTCCCGATCTTGCGATCGGGACTTTTTTTGTGGCTCCGACCGGCATCGATCCGGTGACCTAACGATTTTCAGTCGTTCGCTCTACCAACTGAGCTACAGAGCCAAAGGTAGTTTTTCAACAACCTAGCGATCCTGACGGGACTTGAACCCGCGACCTCCGCCGTGACAGGGCGGCGCGCTAACCAACTGCGCTACAGGACCAGATGTTGCTACTCGAACCATGCTCTGTGGTGACCCCAACGGGATTCGAACCCGTGCTGCCGCCGTGAAAGGGCGGTGTCCTAGGCCTCTAAACGATGGGGCCTACAAAGCGTGATACTTGATAGCACCAAGGGTCAAGATTACTTGGAGATTCCCCACTTCGCAACCTGACAATTGTCAGGCTTCCTTCAGGAACGCTTTCCACGCTCGATGCTAGTTTTGAAAAGTGAAGCTTTCCAAGGTGTTTTGGCGCGCGCTCGGGGTTACCCTGCTCGCTACTTCACTCGTGGCAACGTCGGGAGTGGTTGCTCCAAGCTATGCGGTGCCGAGTTACCCAACCTGGTCTGAAGTGCAAGCCGCCAAAAAGAGCGTTGTCAAGAAAAAGGCGCTGATTAAGCGCTTCAATGCGATTCTGGCTGACCAGCTAAAAGAAGAAGACAAACTCTCAAAGATTTCATTGCAGTTGGGTGAGAAGTACAACATAGCCAAGCAGCAGCTGCAGCAGATTTCAGACAAGGTTGCCACCCTCCAGGCTCAGGCCGATGTTGCCAATGACCAGGCAAATCAAGCCAAATCGCGCTTGGCGCAAATAGCCTCGCAAATGTATCGAAACGGTTCGGCGGGTAACGGGGTTTCGCTCCTACTGAGCGCTGGCCAAGCCGACAACCTGCTTTATCAGTTGGGCGCCAAAGATCGTTTGGCTGTTCAGAACGACACCACATATCGCAAGGCGGTTGAAAAGCAGCGCTATGCGCAATCGGTCACCGACCAACTGAATGTTGCCAAGCAAGATTTGAAAGCCAAGGCCAAGGTTGCCAAGGCCGCCTACGATAAAGCTGCCGGAGCTGCCAACGAGTTGGCCAACAAAATATCCGCCAATAAGTCTTTGCAAAACACGTTTTACGCACAGCTCGCAACTCTCCAGAAAACCAGTGCCGATCTGGAACGACGCCGTGCCGAGGGAATCGCCGCCGAAATTCGTCAGAACAATGGCAATGCGGGAAGCGTGCTAACCGCGCCTTCGCTCTACAACGTGCAAGACGCCAACCCAGAAGTGGTGAGAAAAGTTTTGAACTTCGCTAGAGCACAGCTGGGTGAAAGATACGTTTTTGGCGGAGCCGGACTTACCTACTGGGATTGCTCAGGACTCACCATGACCACATATCAAAAGGCGGCCGGAATCTACATCAGTTGGCACTCGGTGGTGGCTCAGTTCCGTTTGGCGGCTCAACGAAAGCAACTGGTTCCAATGCGCGATCGTCAGGCTGGCGATTTGATTTTCTACACCACGTCGAGCGCTTTCGACGGAGACAAATATCACATCGCCATTTATAGCGGAAACAATATGATGATTGAAGCGCCAAGACCTGGCGCTGTGGTGCGAGAAGTGCCGATGCGTTGGGGAGAGCTTTACCCTTACGCAGCTCGTCCTAGTGCTTAGTGAACGAAGCGTTCCTGAGCTTCCTTGATTAGTTTCTCGGCAGCATCCTTGCCAGCCCACTTGCCAACCTTTACCCATTTGCCTGGTTCTAGGTCTTTGTAGTGAGTGAAGAAGTGCTCAATCTCGTTCTTGGTTTGCTCTGGAATATCGGCAAGGTCCTGAATGTGAGACCAGCGAGGGTCCTTGGTTGGAACACAAACTAGTTTTTCGTCGATTCCGCCGTCGTCTTCCATAGGAAGAACGGCAACCGGGCGAACATCAACCACCACGCCAGGGAAAACAGGGAACTCGAGCAGAACCAGTGCGTCGAGCGGATCGCCGTCGCCGCCCAGGGTCTTATCGAAATACCCGTAGTCAACCGGGTAGACAAACGGGGTGAACAAAACACGGTCTAGGTGCACCCGACCGGTCTCGTGGTCGACCTCATACTTGTTTCGACTTCCTCGAGGAATTTCGATAACTACTTCGTAACCCATGGTTCTCCTAAATAGGCTTGATGCCAAGAAGTCTATCGAAAGTGACCGATGACCAGACGAACCAAATTGACCCCGAGCGTGGCAGATCTTCGTCGCGCCGTTCGTGAAAGTTTTGAGCGTCACGGGGTCGCCGCGGATGACCTAGTTCTCGTGGCTTGCAGTGGCGGGCCCGACTCTTTGGCGCTCGCCGCGGCGGTAGCTTTCGAAGCACCAAAGTTAGAACTAAAACTTGGAGCGGTGATCGTGGATCACGGAATCCAAACGGCAACCGCCGAAGTTGCCAAAAAGACTGCCGCAACTTTGACCGCCCTTGGTTTCGCGCCGGTTGAAATCGTCAAGGTGTCGGTTGGCACCGAAGGTGGGCTAGAGGCAGCAGCTCGCTCGGCCAGATATGAAGCGATCGACGAGGTCGCCGCCAAACTCGATGCCAAATACGTACTCCTCGGTCACACCAGAGATGACCAGGCCGAAACCGTGCTACTCGGTTTGGCAAGAGGTGCCGGCGCCAGAAGTTTGAGCGGCATGGCCGAACTGACCGGTCGATACCTGAGGCCGATGCTGGGAATCACGCGTGAGACCACGGTGCAGGCTTGCCTGGATGCCGGGCTGGAAGCTTGG
>CAIJWY010000237.1 GCA_903824455.1 uncultured Micrococcales bacterium | reverse complement strand
TCGGCAGCGATGTCTAGTTCGTCGTGAATCACGATGATGTTGGCAGGTTCGATGTCGTAAAACTTAGCCAGATTGGCAACCGGGCCGCCGGAAGTATTCATGTAACTGAGTGGTTTAGCCAGAATCAGCTTCTCTTGGCCGATACCAAGACGAGTTTCAGACACCATGGCATTGGCCTTGTGCTTGGAAAACTTTGCTCCGAGACGCGCGGCCAAAACGTCAATGACCATTTGGCCAACGTTGTGACGGTTAAAGGCGTAGTCGGGCCCGGGGTTACCGAGCCCGACTACGAGAAACATTTTTACTCTGCGGCTGGTTCAGCTGCTGCTGCAACAGCTGGAGCCGGTGCTGCCAAATCATCGGCGTGACCAGCAGGAGTTTCAACAACCGTGGCGATTAGTTCATCGGCTGCGATGTCTAGCTCTACTCCGGAAGGAAGAACAATGTCCTTGGCGAGAACGTGGAATCCAGCACCCTGCTTGTCGAAGACAACCTCAACGTATTCAGGGATGTTGGTTGCTTCGGCAAGAAGCTTCACGGTCTTGTGCTCAAGGTCGATGGTGGTACCAGAAAGCGATTCACCAACCACGTGAACAGGAACTTCAACGCGAACCTTTTCACCCTTAACGATGGTTACTAGGTCGATGTGCTCGATGACCATGGTTACTACGTCTTTAGTTGCGCTCTTCACTAGAACGGTTTCGTCTTTGCCTTCGATGGTTAGGTCGATAAGTGCGTTCTTGTGACGAAGGACTCTGGCCACTTCGTGAGCTGGAAGAGTGATGTGGCGAGGCTCTGAGCCGTGACCGTAGATTACTGCTGGAGTGCGGCCGGCTGCACGAGACTTACGCGCTGCGCCTTTTCCAAAGCTGGTGCGAGTTTCGGCGATTAGTTTTGTAATTTCATTCGACATGAAAGTTTCCTTTTATTTGAGGGCCTTGGGGACCCTTGGTTTTTATCAACTCGAGCCCGAGGATCGTAACCAGTTGGTCCGGCCCCGTCGATTACGAATCTTTCGATTCCTCGCCGTTGTCTTTGATTAGTTTAGCGGGGTCTTTGCCTTCGCCACAACCAGCGAATTGTGAAAGCTGCGCCCACAATGCCAACGCTGATTGCAAAGGTTGCAATGCCGAAAGAAAGTGCCAGAGCAAGACACAGTGCTAAACCAAGAATGTTTAGCCATCTGGGAACTAGCCGATGAGCTTGCGGTTGTGCGATCGCGGTGACGTGACCCACCGCATAGTAAAACAGCACGCTGAATGATGAAAAGCCGATTACCCAAAAAATCTCACCGATTGACGCGAGCAAAATAGCGCCAGCGGCAATAATTACTTCGGCAACCCAGGGTGCGTTGAATCGGTTGCGAAGTTTGAAAACGCTGGGGAGCTCACTGTCCTCGGCCATCGAGGCTGCTGTTCTTGAAACCCCGGCAAGTAAGGCCAGCATTGAGCCGAGGGAAGCCACGGCAGCAACCATAGGGGTAATCCATCGGTTACCAGAAAGGGTTTGGAAGAGGTGCGCAACCGGGGTTTCGGTTAGTTGAAGTTTCTCCCCCAGCCCGTTCAACAGCACCCAAGCTAAAGCCAGATAAAGGACGAGCACAAAACCAAGCGAGATAACAATTGCTCTTGGGATGTTTCGCTTTGAATCACGCACTTCGTTACCGAGCGTTGCTACGCGGGCATAACCGGCAAAGGCAAAGAAAACCACGCCTGCACCGACCAAAACGGAAGTCAAAGGGTCTTCTGGAATAACTGCAAAAGCCTCGGCTGCTAGATTTTCAGAGTTTGCCAGTCCCATTGTCGAAAAGGTTAGAAAGAACCCCACTGTGATGATGCTCAAGAAGGTTGCCACAAGAGCAGTTCGATTGATGCCAAGCACGTTTACCAATGTAAGAATCGCAATTGCTGCGGACGACGGCCAAAATGCGACCTGAGGAAAAACATATTTCTGGAAAACTATTGCGATTGCTGCGATGGATGCAATTTTGCCAAAAACAAATGCAAATCCCGATAGGAAAGACCAGGAATTGTTGAGGTACACCCGAGAGTAAGCGTAAACCCCGCCAGGGCGATCAATCTGTTTGGCCAATTGGTAAATAGCGGCAGAGTTTAGGATCGCCACCAGGGCCGCCAGGGCTATTGAAACAAAAATCAGATTGCCCGAAACGCGATAGGCGCTAGCAAAAACTACAAAAACCCCGGCACCCAGCATGGAAGCAAGCCCGATGGCGATGGCACCACCGAGACCGAGTTGAGTTTTAGGCATGGCCAGGGAAGAGCTGGCTTACCGAATCATCGTCGAATACTGCGCCGATGGCTCGGGCGATTAGCGGAGCCACCGAAAGCACGGTTAGCTTTTCGAAGCGCTTGTCTTCTGGGATTGGTAGCGTGTCCATAACCACCACGGCATCAACCGAGTCACCGCTTAGGCGCTCAACGGCTGGCTCTGAGAAAACGGCGTGGGTGGCAGCCACGATCACCCGGGCTGCGCCATTCTTCTTAAGGGCCGCTGCCGCAGCAACGATGGTTCCCGCGGTGTCGATCATGTCGTCGACGAGCAGACAGGTTCGTCCGTTCACATCACCAACAAGTTCGTGAGCCGAAACCTGGTTGGGCACATCGGGGTCGCGACGCTTGTGAATAATTGCGAGAGGTGCACCGAGACGATCGGCCCAAATGTCTGCTACGCGAACGCGTCCGGAGTCTGGGGAAACCACGGTTAGATTCTCGTGGCCCCACTTCTCGGCAACAAAATCGGCCAGAGTTGGCAGTGCCCAAAGGTGGTCTACCGGTCCGTTGAAGAAACCCTGAATCTGGGGTGCGTGAAGGTCGACCGACATGATTCGGTCGGCTCCGGCAGCGACGAAAAGGTCTGCCATTAGTCGGGCCGAAATTGGTTCGCGGCCCTTGTGTTTCTTGTCTTGGCGGGCGTAGGGGAAGAACGGTGCAACCACGGTGATTCGCTTGGCGCTGGCCCGCTTCAGTGCGTCGACCATTAGCAACTGTTCCATGATCCAGTGGTTGATCGGGTAGGGGTGAGACTGAATCACAAATGCGTCGACTCCGCGAACCGACTCTTCGAAACGCACAAACGT
>CAIJWY010000236.1 GCA_903824455.1 uncultured Micrococcales bacterium | reverse complement strand
TATTAGCTACAGTTTCCCGCAGTTATCCCAGAGTCAAGGGCAGATTGCTCACGTGTTACTCACCCGTTCGCCACTAATCCACCGGAGCAAGCTCCAGCTTCATCGTTCGACTTGCATGTGTTAAGCACGCCGCCAGCGTTCGTCCTGAGCCAGGATCAAACTCTCCGTAAAAGTTTGGAAGACAAAGAAGCAAGCTTCCTTGTCAAACCTTACGAAAGCCACGGAATAATGTGGCATTCAATTTGATCTAGCTATTCAGATTGTCTGACAATCTGTCTAACCAATTAGTTGCGGTACTTAGGGCAAGCCCTAAATACCAAATAAATGGCATCGACATTGTTTTGTGCACACTGTTGAGTTCTCAAGGATCGGATGCATCTGCGAGTTTGACTTTCGTCTGGCCTACAGAGCAACTTTTCTAACTTACCACAAAGCCAGACTTTGTCAAACATGTTTGCCAATGAATATCTGAGTGGAAAGCCATCCTAAGACACCAAACGAAACCCAATCAAGGGTCAGGTTGGATAATCCAGGATTTTGTGCACTTGAGCCGGTTTCCTAATCAGGAATTCCAAGCTTTGGGCAACAGGTAAAACATTACGAGAAGATAACGGTTAAAGTCAAATCCATTTGGGGGTTTTTACCCCTTTTTTGCACCTTTTTTGAATCTTTTTGCGGTTTAGGCGCGGAATAGTCCGGCGAGAGTCTTTTTCCCTCGTCGCAAAACCGCAAAACCGCCTGGAATCCAGGAACCAATTGTGGCGGATTCGTCTTCTACCTTGACGTTATTTAGGTAGATTCCACCTTCAGTGATGGCGCGTCTAGCCGCCGAAAGACTATCGACCAGTCCGGTGTCTACCAGTGCTTGAACCAGTAAGTGATCGTCGCCAACGGTTACGTTTGGTAGTTCGGAAAGAGCAGCCTTTAGTGCAACCGGGTCGAGTGACTCGAGATCCCCGTTGCCGAAGAGAGCGGCGGCGGCCGCAATGGCACCTTCAGCAGCCTCTGCACCGTGCACCAGAGTGGTCACCTCCAAAGCCAGGCGCTTTTGAGCCGCCCTCTGATGAGGAGCGTCAGCGGTCGCCTGCGCCAATTCTTCGATTTGGGCGCGATTCAAGAAAGTGAAGACTTTTAGGCGATCAACCACGTCGGCATCCTCGACATTTAGCCAGAACTGGTAAAAAGCGTAGGAACTGGTGAATTCGGTGTCGAGCCAAACCGCGTTGCCCTCAGACTTACCGAACTTCTTGCCGTCGCTGTTGGTGATCAGCGGGGTGGCCAGGATGTGGGCGCTTTTACCCTCAACCCGGTGAATTAGATCGGTTCCGGAAGTTAGGTTTCCCCACTGGTCGGAACCACCGGTCTGTAACACACAGTCGTAGCGACGGTAAAGCTCGAGAAAATCGAGACCCTGGAGAATCTGGTAGCTGAACTCGGTAAACGAGATTCCGGCGTCTGAGTTGAGGCGAGCCGAAACGGCATCCTTTGAAAGCATTTTGCCCACCCGGAAGTGCTTGCCGATGTCGCGAAGGAAATCGATGGCACTCATCGGGTCGGTCCAGTCGAGGTTATTTACCAGACGCGCTTTGTTTTCGCCTTCGAATGATAGAAAGCGGGAGGCCTGGAGACCTAGCTTATTTACCCAATCAGCCACGGTGCTCTTGTCGATCAGGGTTCGCTCTGAGTTTGGCTTTGGGTCGCCGATTAGACCGGTGGAACCGCCGATCAGGGCAAGTGGCTTGTGCCCGGCCAACTGCAGTCGTCGCATGGTGAGAAGCTGAACCAGGTTGCCGAGATGCAGGCTAGGGGCGGTTGGGTCGAAGCCGCAGTAGTAGGTAATCTGTCCGTCTAGTGCCGCGCGCAACTCTTGCTCGTCGGTTGACAGAGCCACCAGCCCTCGCCACTTCAACTCGTCGAGGATGTGACCAAAACTGGAGTCGTTCGACTGGGTGGCCAAGATAGCTGGATTGGTCATTAGTTGGCACCCTTTGCAACTAGCTTGCGAAGCGAAGAGATTTGCTCAATTACTCTCGGTAATGCCGTTCCCCCAGCACCCGAACGAGCCTTGATCGAACCAGACACCGAAAGCACGTCGCGAACATCAGGAGTGAGCATTTTAGAGATTTTGGCCATCTCTTCATCAGGAACCTGATGCAGTTCTAGACCGTTCTTTTCACAGAACGAGACCAGTTGCCCGGTGATTTCATGTGCGTCACGGAATGAAACCTTTTGTTTTACCAACCACTCCGCTACGTCGGTGGCCAGAGAAAAGCCCGCCGGAGCCAGAAGTTCCATGCGGTTTTTATTGAACGACATTGTGGCAACCATGCCGGTGAATGCCGGGAGCAAAATCGAGAGAGTGTCGACGGTGTCGAATACCGGCTCTTTATCTTCTTGAAGATCGCGGTTGTAACTGAGCGGAAGGGCTTTCAGGGTAGCTAGTAGACCGGTTAGATTTCCGATCAGGCGTCCTGATTTTCCTCTGGCCAGTTCGGCCACGTCGGGGTTCTTCTTCTGAGGCATGATCGACGAACCGGTGGAATAGGCGTCGTCTAATTTGATGAAGTCAAACTCGGCGGTGGCCCAGATGATGATCTCTTCGCTAAAGCGAGAAAGGTTGATGCCAATCATGGTGCAGATGAAGGCAAACTCGGCAACCACATCGCGACTGGCGGTGGCGTCCATCGAGTTTTGGGTTGGGCCAGAAAGCCCGAGTTCTTTGGCTACCAGGTGCGGGTCGAGGCCGAGGGTTGAACCGGCCAGAGCGCCAGCGCCGTATGGCGAAAGTCTGGCTCGAGCGCGCCACTCACCTAGGCGTTCCAGGTCTCTGGACAGCGGCCAAGCGTGCGCCAAAAGGTGGTGCGCCAGAGAAACTGGCTGAGCGTGTTGGAAGTGGGTGCGCCCCGGCATGGCCACGGCAAGATTTTCTTCGGCGCGATCGGTTAGCACCTGAACCAGTTGTAGAACCAGCTTCTCGAGGTGGTCTGCTTCGTCTAAAAGATAGGTGCGAATAAGCGTTGCAATTTGGTCGTTACGCGAACGACCGGCTCGCACCTTGCCACCGAGTTCGGCACCGGCGATTTCGATCAGACCTCGCTCTAAAGCCGAGTGCACATCTTCATCGGTTGGCTTGGCGGTGAAACTACCGTCTTCGATTCGAACCAGCAGCTGGGCCAAAGACTTTTCGAGCTTCTCAATTTCAGGAACGGTTAGGTAACCGGCCGAGTGCAGGGCTTTGATGTGAGCGCGGGTGCCGGCAATGTCATAACTGGCCAAACGCCAGTCGAAGTGAATCGAGCGACTGAGCGCGGCAACCGACTCGGCTGGCCCGCCTTCGAAGCGGCCACCCCAGAGGGCTCCGGCATCTCCAGCACGATTCGACATGTTGCTCCTAAAGTCTTGAATTACTAAATCTTACCTAGACGGCCTGTTTAGCCAGCCAGATCATCAATGCCTTTTGCGCGTGCAGGCGGTTCTCGGCCTCATCCCAGATGACCGACCGAGGGCCATCGATTACTTCGGCCGAAACTTCGTAACCTCGGTAAGCCGGTAAACAGTGCAAGAAAATGGCGTCGCCTTTGGCGTGAGACATCAAGGAAGCGTCGACGGTGTAGCCGGCAAATGCGTCGATTCGCTTTTGCTTTTCCGACTCCTGCCCCATTGAAATCCAGGTGTCGGTGGTCACCACATCGGCACCTTTTACAGCATCTTCAGGCGAGGTGAAAATCTGCACGGAGCCGCCGGTTGTCGAAGCGATTTCTTCGGCACGAGCAACCACGTTTTCGGCTGGAGCGTAGCCGGCCGGTGCAGCGATACGAACATGCATTCCAGCCATGGCGCAGCCGATGAGATAGGAGTTAGCCATGTTGTTTGCGGCGTCACCAACGTAGGCAATCGACAAGCCAGCCAGGGAACCCTTGTGCTCCTTGATGGTTAGTAGGTCAGCCAAAATTTGGCAAGGGTGATAGTCGTCGGAGAGTGAGTTGATGACCGGCACCGAAGAGTTGGCGGCCATCTCGTCGAGGCCGGACTGGGCATAGGTGCGCCAAACTATTGCTGCCACCTGACGTTCCAAAACCCGAGCGGTATCGGCTACCGATTCTTTCCCTCCGAGCTGGCTGGAACCGGTGTCAATCACCATCGGGTTACCGCCGAGATCGGCCACGCCAACCGTGAACGAGACGCGGGTTCGAGTTGAGGTCTTGTCGAAGATTAGCGCCACGGTCTTTGGGCCTTCGAACGGACGGAATTTATAGGGCGAAGCCTTGACTTCGCTGGCGAGCTCAAGAATTTCCGCCTGCTCCTGCGGCGTAATGTCATCGTCTTTTAGGAAGTGGCGAACCATCTATTTCTCCGAACTTTCATCTGGGAAAACCATTGTTCCGAAACCCGAACGGGTGAAAATCTCGAGCAGAATGCTGTGCGGGGTGCGACCGTCGATGATGTGCGCACGAGGAACACCGTGCTCAACCGCTTGCAAGCATGCCTGCATCTTGGGAATCATTCCCGATTCAAGTGTTGGTAGCAGTTCGCGAAGTTCGCTCACGTTTATTTCGCTAACCATCGAGTCGCGGTTTGGCCAGTCGGCGTATAAACCAGGAACATCGGTTAGCACCATCAGCTTCTCGGCACCGAGAGCCACGGCCAGCGCGCTGGCTGCTAGGTCGGCATTTACGTTGAGCAGTTGGCCACTGGCATCGGGAGCAACCGTTGAAATAACCGGGATGCGTCCGGCCTCAAGCGCGTCGAATACGATCCTAGGATTCACCAAAGTCACTTCGCCAACCAGCCCGATATCGACCGGTCCTTCTGGAGAATCGAGAATGGTTTTCTCGGCTCGGAACAGGTTGGCATCTTCGCCGCTCATCACCTGAGTTTTAGCTCCGGCGAATTCGATCAGTCCGGCTAGGCGGGCACTGATCGTGAGTCTCAAAACATCGCGCACAACGCTGATGGTTTCCGGAGTGGTCACGCGGAAACCGCCGCGAAATTCGGTCTCGATACCGAGTTCGGCCAATCGGGCGGTGATCTGCGGCCCGCCACCGTGAACAACCACCGGACGAATACCAATCCAGCGCAGGTAGGCCATATCTTCCGCGAAAGCCTGTTGCAGAGCATCGTCGACCATGGCGTTGCCACCAAATTTGACCACAATGGTTTTTCCGTGGAACTGTTTTAGCCAGGGAAGCGACTCGATTAGTGTCTCCGCCTTGATGCGGGCTAGCGCGGTGTCCTGCTGGTCTGTTTTTAGCATTAGCTGGAGTACTCGCTGTTCTCGGTTACGTAGGCGTGGGTTAGATCAGAGGTGAAAACGGTGGCCGCTTTTTTGCCGGCATTTAGCGAGATCAAAATGTCGACGCGGCGAGGGGTCATGTCAACCAGTTCACGAGACTGATCTGGCTCACCCTTGCGCGAAACCGAAACGCCATTAATCGAAACATCGATGTCGTATGGATCGAACTCGGCGGTGGTGGTGCCAACGGCAGCCAGAATTCGACCCCAATTGGGGTCGTTACCGAAGACCGCGGCCTTGAATAAATTGTTTCGAGCCAGCGAACGACCAACCATTACGGCATCGTCTTCGCTGGCGGCATTGATAACCTCGATGGCGATATCGTGGGTTGAGCCCTCGGCGTCGGCTAGCAGTTGCATGGCCAGGTCGCGGCAAACTTCGGTGAGCACAGCAGTGAACTCTTGAAGCGAAGGCTGAACTCCTGAAGCACCAGAAGCCATCAAAGTAACGGTGTCGTTGGTCGACATGCAACCATCGGAGTCGAGGCGATCAAAAGTCACGCGCGTTGCCTGACGAAGAGCTAGATTAAGTTCTCCAGAAGGCACCTGGGCGTCGGTGGTGATAACCACGAGCATGGTGGCAAGCCCCGGCGCCAGCATGCCGGCACCCTTGGCCATGCCGCCGATGACCCAGCCGCTACCTTCGGCCGAGGCGGTCTTGGAAACCGAATCGGTGGTCATAATCGCTTCGGCGGCAGCCAAGCCACCATCCTCGGAAAGCGAAGCTGCGGAGGCATCAACGCCAGCCAGAATCTTGTCGCGATCGAGTTGTTCACCGATCAAACCGGTTGAGCAAACCAGCACGTCGCCGGCCGAACAGCCGAGAGCCCTGGCAACTCGCTCAGCGGTGGCATGCGTGGTTTGAAAACCCTGGGCACCGGTGTAACAGTTAGCGCCCCCGGAGTTTAGAACCGTGGCCGTTAGCAGCCCGTCTTTGATTGCTTCCTTGGACCAGATAACCGGGTTGGCCTGGCAACGATTACTGGTGAAAACTGCGGCGGCACTAAACGAAGGACCAAGATTTTGAACCAGCGCGAAGTCTTTCGCGCCAGATTTCTTGAGACCTGCCTTCACCCCGGCAGCCAAAAAGCCTTTGGCGAGAGTTACGCTCACGGAGCCACCCCGTTGACCGAAAGACCGGTGTCTTCAGCAATACCGAGAGCAAGGTTTAGGCTCTGGATGGCGGCACCGGCGGTTCCCTTAACCAGGTTGTCGATAGCCGAAACCACCGTCACCCGACCCGAGTGCTCATCTAGGGCAACACCAATTTCACAGACGTTAGACCCAACAACGTTTGACGTTTGAGGCCACTCGCCCAAAGGTAAGACACGAATGAATTTCTCACCCTCGTAATACTTGCTGAGTGCGTGGTGAAGTTGCTCGATAGGTCCGGTGGCCTTCGCCGTGTTTACCGCAAGAATTCCTCGAGACATCGGTACCAAGACCGGAGTGAATAAAACCTGAACCTTTTGCCCAGCCGACTTCGTCAGATTCTGTTCGATTTCTGGAGTGTGACGATGAACGCCACCAACCCCGTAGGCTCGGGCAGATTCGTGCATTTCACTGTGGGAAAGATCGGCGCTGGCCGAACGTCCGGCACCCGATGTTCCAACCGAAAGCACCGAAACGATGTCTTCATTGTCGATTAGGTTGGCAGCCAAAAGCGGTGAAAGCGCCAGGGTGATCGCTGTTACATTGCAGCCTGGAACGGCAACCCGCTTGACACCGCGAAGTTTGTCGCGCTGCTTTGCTCCTTCGGCCAAGATCAGTTCCGGCATTCCATAGGCCCAGGTGCCGGCGTGGGTTCCGCCGTAAAACTTTTCCCAATCTACGGAAGATTCCAAACGGAAATCGGCCCCGCAATCGATAACTAAAACATCTGCGTCTAGCCAGGCGGCCACCTCTGCGCTCTTGGCATGAGGTAAAGCCAAGAAAACCACGTCATGCCCAGCCAGGTGCTTGGCATCGGTGGGAACCAGCTCAAGGTGGGCAAAAGATGAAAGGTGTGGGTGAAGATTGATGAACTTCTCTCCGGCATTGGTATTGGCGGTAACAGTAACCAGCTCGAGCTGAGGGTGCTCGGCAACTAGACGTGCGAGTTCACCACCAACGTAACCACTGGCTCCGGCTATAGCAACCTTCAGGCTCATGGCGCTCCTACTCTCACGCTCGAATTGTGGCGCCAAATTGCTTGCCGGCTAGTGCCACCGCAACGTCGCGGGCTTCACTGGCTTCGACCTGAGTTAGGGTTCGATCCGTGGCGCGGAATCGAAGAGCAAAGGTGAGCGATTTTTGACCCTCTGGCAGGTTTGCCCCGCGATAGTCTTCCAACAAACGAACCTGCTCGAGTAATGCACCCGTGCCTTCTTCGATTACTCGAAGTACATCGCCGGCCGGAACATCAATTCCAACCAAAAGTGAAAGGTCTTGTGTGGCAGCTGGGTAACCAACAATTGGGGCGGCCTGACGAACGTCTGGCGCAGAAGCGTAGAGAACGTCTAAGTTGATTTCGAGAATTGCCACCCGACGCGGCAGATCTTTTTCCGAAGCCAAAGCCGGTGCCAGTTCTCCGGCAAAACCGATTGAATTCTTACCAATAAATAACTCGGCCGTGCGACCTGGGTGATAACCCTTAGCGGTTCCCTGGCGCACGGTCAATTCTTGACCGGTTGCCGAAACAACTCGTGCGGCTAGCGAAATCGCGTCTGAGTAATCAAACGATTGAGACACCACACCAACCTGCTGTTTGACCCGATCACCGGTTAGCAGAGCTGCAAAGTGTTTTGGTTGGGCTGGCAGAGTGGCCATTACCGAGTCAAGCACCTCAGCGGTTGGTCGCTCGGATGCGCCAGGCAAAACAAATGCTTTACCCGATTTTGAAGTGGGGATAAAGACCGATCCCTCTTCGAAAATTGATAGGTCGGTTAGTCCGCGTGAAAGATTACGACGAGCGGCGTCAACCAGACCGGAAAGAATCGTGAGACGCAGTTGTCCGCTTTCCACCTGCATCGGGTTAGCCAGAATCACCTTGGTTTTGGCATCGCTGAAGAAACCGTTCGCCTCTTCCGAAACAAAAGGGTAGGTCAAAACTTCGGTAGCACCGGCACCAACTGCAGCCGCCAACACCGAGCGACGAAGTTTCTGATTCTTGGTAAGACCGCGCCCCGGAGGGGCCACCGGCAAACGAGTGCCGATTCGCTCATAGCCAACGATGCGAGCGATTTCCTCGGCAAGGTCGGTCTTGTGGGTTAGGTCTGGGCGCCAGGAAGGAGCGATAACCTCGTAGCCTCCGTCAACGTGGGCAACCACGCAGCCGATGTCGGCCAGAACTCCGGTAACTTCGTCCACGGTGTATTCAACGCCGGTTATTTCCTGAGCAAATTCGGCAGGAAGCCAGATTGCCGAAGGGTCGCCAAGAGTCGAGTAATTCGCGCCAAGCCCATCGGCGCTTCCGCCAGCGTGAACCTCAAGTAACTGAATCACTCGAGCCACAGCGTATTCGGCAACGCGTGGGTCTACCCCGCGCTCAAAACGTTTGGACGCTTCGGAAATCAACTTGTGACGACGTGCGCTGCGAGCAATCGAAACCGGGTCGAAGTGGGCGCCTTCAATGATCACGTTGACGGTTGAGTTAGAAACTTCCGTGGTTTCGCCACCCATCACACCGGCTAGGCCGATCGGGCCACTGCCATCGGTAATGAGTAGGTCTTCAACGTGAAGTTTCCGCGCCTGACCGTCAAGGGTCTTTAGGGTTTCCCCAGCCGAAGCCCTTCGAACCACAATTCCGCCGGAAAGCCTATCGAGGTCGTAGGCGTGAATTGGTTGACCTAGTTCAAGCATCACGTAGTTAGTGATATCGACCACGAGCGAAATCGAGCGCATGCCGGCCAGTTTCAAACGGGCGATCATCCAGGGTGGGGTTGGCTTAGTGGCGTCTACTCCCCTAACGGCACGAAGCACAAAGCGGTCGCAACCAACCTTGTCGCGAATGCCGGTTGCATCGTTTACGGAAACTTCAAACCCGCCGGCCACCTCAGGTTGTACGTTTCCGGTTGGGTCGCGGAATTCCGAACCGGTTGCGTGCGCGTATTCACGAGCAACACCGCGAATCGAGAAGCAGTAACCGCGGTCTGGAGTTACGTTTATTTCGGCGGCGGTGTCGGCCAGGTTCAGTAGCTCAATCGCGCTGGCGCCAACCTTAGGGTCGAGGCCCATTTCGTGCAGACGAATGATGCCACCGTGATCGTCGTTCAGTGAAAGCTCTTTGGCGGAAGCCATCATGCCGTCGGAAATGTGGCCGTAGGTGCTGCGCGCCGCAATAGCAAAATCTCCTGGCAGAACGGAACCCGGTAGGCAAACAACCACCTTGTCGCCAACCTCGAAGTTTGAGGCACCACAGACTATTCCGCGCACATCAGCGCCACCATCGGCAGCCTTCTGACCTTCTGGAGCAACCCTTACCGAACACCAGCGAATGGTCTTGCTATTGCTCTGCGGCTCGTCGGTGAACTCTAAAACCTGACCAACTACCACCGGTCCGGTTACATCAAAACCGTGTGAAGCTTCTTCTTCAAAACCAACTTTGACGAGTTCGGCCATAACCGAATCCGGTGTGGCATCGCCGGGTAGGTCAACATACTCTGCCAACCAGGAAAGTGGCACGCGCATTAGAGGCTCACCCCAAACTGCTGAGAGAACCGAATGTCACTCTCTACCATGTCGTGCATGTCGAGAACTCCGTTGCGGAACATGAGCGTGCGCTCGATTCCCATACCGAATGCGAATCCCGAATAAACCTCGGGGTCGATACCCGCCGAACGAAGCACGTTTGGGTTCACCATGCCACAGCCACCCCACTCGATCCATCGTGGACCACCCTTGGCCGCGGTGTGCCAAATGTCGAGCTCGGCCGAAGGTTCGGTGAACGGGAAGTAGTTTGGGCGCAGGCGAATCTTGGCCTCTGGACCAAACATCAAACGTGCGAAGTGTTCCAGAGTTCCCCGAAGATCGGCCATCGTCAAACCCTTGTCGACAGCTAAGCCCTCAACCTGGTGGAACACCGGAGTGTGGGTTTCATCGAGTTCGTCGGTGCGGTAAACGCGACCCGGACATAAAACATAGATCGGAACTTCGCGCTCGAGCATTGAC
>CAIJWY010000235.1 GCA_903824455.1 uncultured Micrococcales bacterium | reverse complement strand
GTTTTTGAGACATCACTCATAGTTAGCCTGCGATCCATCGACGCCTTCTGAATCCAACGAAAGGCCTCAGGCTCGTCTGGAACAAGCTTCTTGGCAAGTAACAACCCTTTGGCACGATCTACCAATTTTCGGGTTTCTAGACGCTCACCTAGGTCTGATATCTCTGATTCAAGGGCGAGCAACTCGCTATGGCGACTCAGAGCTATCTCTATTGCCGGAAGCAAGTCATTGGCATTGAAGGGCTTCAAGACGTAAGCCATTGCTCCGGCTTCGGCAGCCTGTTCGAATAGTTCTCTTTGGCTAAAAGCGGTTAGGAGCACCACGGGAATCTTCAACTCGGATAATTGCTTCGCAGCCGAAATGCCATCCAAGTTGGGCATTTTTATGTCCATTACGACGAGGTCGGGCTTGAGCGATGTAGCTTGCGCCACTGCTTCAAGACCATCTCCAGCTTCACCGACAACATCGAATCCGTTCTCGATTAAAGTCTCAACTATGTCCATGCGGATAATTGCTTCATCCTCGGCAACCACTACCCTGCGGACTGTTTTGTCGCTCATGCGTTCAAGGATAGTGCACACTCACTTGCTGTATTATTGAAAAGTTAGCTCGGCCGGGATGGCGAAATGGCAGACGCGGAGCACTCAAAATGCTTTGTCGAAAGACGTGTGGGTTCAAGTCCCACTCTCGGCACATAAGAATCAGGACGGACCCGCGGGTCCGTCCTTTTTCATTAGTTATGAGTTGGATCGCCAATGCGGTGAACGCGCAGTGAGTTGGTTGATCCTGGAACGCCGGGAGGAGTTCCAGCAACGACAACTAATTCGTCGCCATCCTTAGCTTTTCCTGAACCGACCACTACGTCCTCGACCTGCTTGATCATCTGGTCGGTGTGCTTAACAGGCTCAACGAGATAAGTTTCGGCTCCCCAAACCAAAGCGAGACGGTTTCGAATCTTCTCGTTTGGCGTGAATGCCAAAATTGGAATGCTAGAACGAAGTCGCGATACCCGGCGAACCGAGTCTCCAGATTCCGTGAACACGCACACAAACTTGAGAGCTAAAAGTTCAGCAATCTCAACAGCGGCCAGCGATACTGCCCCAGAGTGAGTATGTGGTCGGGTGCCAAGTGGAGCAATTCGCTCGAGAGCGTTTTCCTCGGTGGCCTCTATGATTTTTGCCATTGTGGCAACAGTCTCGATTGGGAATTCACCCACGCTAGTTTCACCCGAGAGCATGAGGGCATCGGCGCCGTCGAGTACCGCGTTTGCCACGTCACTCGCTTCGGCGCGAGTTGGGCGGGACGCCGTAATCATAGATTCAAGCATTTGGGTGGCCACAATAACCGGCTTGGCCCAGCGTCGACAAAGTTCAACGGCACGTTTTTGCACCAGCGGAACCTGCTCAAGCGGCAACTCGACACCTAGATCGCCACGTGCCACCATCACACCGTCGAAAGCGTCGATGATTTCTTCGAGATTCTCTACGGCCTGGGGTTTTTCAACCTTCGCAATCGTTGGTATGTGGATACCCTCTTCGCGCATAATTTCATGCACTCGAACGATGTCTGAAGCGTTTCGAACGAACGAAAGCGCAATCATGTCGGCCCCAAGTTTTAATGCCCAGCGAAGATCCGCCTCATCTTTATCCGAAAGCGCAGGAACATTCACTGCGACTCCAGGTAAGTTAATTCCCTTGTTGTTGGATACCATACCGGCGACCTCAACCACGGTTGTAACAGTGCGCTCGTCAACGTGGGTTGCTCTAAGACCAACCTTCCCGTCGTCGATCAGTAATTCGTCTCCAACCTTCACGTCGCCTGGGAGACCTTTGAAGGTGGTTCCGCAGATGTTTACATCACCATCAACGCTGTCGATTGTGATCTTGAAGGTGGCACCCTTTTCAAGCATGACTGGACCGTCTTTGAATCGCTCAAGGCGAATCTTAGGGCCCTGCAGGTCAACAAGAACCGCAACGGCTATTCCGGTGTCTGCTGCAACCTGGCGCACGATCTTGTAGATTGCCTCGTGAACGTCATATGAACCGTGACTCAGATTCATTCGAGCCACGTTGACACCCGCGTCTACTATTCCCTTGATTTGTTCATAATTGGATGTTGCTGGGCCTAGCGTTGCGACGATTTTTGCGCGTCTCATTGTTTCCTCTTCATGTTGTTGGAATAGCTAAATCGACATTGGTCGATCGGTAGGTTTAACCGGTTTCGGAAGGACGGTCTCGCCAGTGAGCCATTCATCTATCGCAGCAGCTGCAGCCCGGCCTTCGGCGATTGCCCAAACAATCAGGCTTTGACCTCGGCCGGCGTCGCCAGCAACGAATACATCCTCTAGGTTAGTTGCCCAGTTTCCATTTCTTGACACATTGCCTCGGGAATCGAAACCTATGTCGCTCTGGTCTTGAAGCTGCTTCTGTTCCGGGCCGGTGAAACCGAGCGCCAATAAAACAAGTTCGGCGGTAATGACCTTCTCGGTCCCCGCTTTTGGAACTCGCTTTCCGTCTACAAACTCTGTTTCGGCAACCTTTACGCCAGTTACTTGGCCGTTTTCTCCGACAAATTCGACCGTCGAGGCTAGGTAGGTGCGCTCCCCAAATTCCTCATGAGCACTTGCCACTTCAAATAGTGTTGGAAAAGTTGGCCAAGGCTGCCCTGGGCTGCGCTCGCTTGACGGCTGCTTACCGATCGCCAGAGTTGTTACGGAGAGTGCCCCCTGGCGAGTTGCGGTTCCAAGGCAGTCGGCACCAGTGTCACCTCCACCAAGAATTACCACGTGCTTACCCTTAGCGGAAATTTGGTCGACGACTGCTTCGCCTTCAACCGACTTGTTTCCCTGAGTGAGATAAGGCATAGCGAAATGCACTCCGTCAAGTGTTCGTCCTGGAATCTCAAGATCCCTAGGGATCGAGGCACCGGTTGCGATCAGAACTGCATCGTATCTGGCTCGGAGTTCTTCCCATGTGATGTCGGTGCCAATGTTCTGCCCGGTACGGAAACGAGTACCCTCGGCCTCCATCTGTTCGATTCGACGATCGATGAAACGCTTTTCCATTTTGAAATCGGGAATTCCATAACGCAAAAGTCCGCCAATTTTACTGTCGCGTTCGAAAACAGCAACGGTGTGGCCCGCTCTGGTCAATTGTTGGGCGGCCGCTAGTCCTGCTGGACCAGAACCAACCACCGCAACTGTTTTACCGGTCAGGCGCTCAGGGGCGTGCGGCTTCACCAGGTTCATGGCAAAAGCGGTTTCAACAATCGAAACTTCGATTTCCTTGATGGTTACTGCAGGCTGGTTAATTGCTAGAACACATGAGCTTTCGCAAGGTGCAGGGCATAGCCGTCCGGTGAACTCTGGAAAGTTATTGGTCTTGTGTAGTCGATCGATGGCTGCTTCGTGGTTCTCGCGCCAAACCAGGTCGTTCCACTCAGGAATAAGGTTTCCAAGCGGACAACCCTGATGGCAAAAAGGAACACCGCAGTCCATACAGCGGGAAGCTTGATTGGCAACTACTCCGGGGTCGCGAGGTTCATAGACCTCTTTCCAGTCGCGAATTCGAATGTCTACGGGACGGCGTTTGGCCGTCTCGCGCTCGGTTATCTTAAGAAATCCTTTTGGATCAGCCATTGGTAACCTCCAAAATCTGCTCCCAAATCTCTGGAGAATCAGGGTCGATGCCCCCAGCCACCGCGGCAGCTCGAACCCTTAGAACATTAGCGTAGTCGCGTGGAGTGATCACGGTGAAGTCGTCAATCACAGATTCAAATGTTTGAAGCATCTCGGTGCCAAGAAGTGAACCGGTGTTGGCAACGTGAGCTTCTAAAAGATCGTGAATGATATTCTGTTGATCATCATTTGGTTTTTCTAGATTCAACTCAGCTGAAGCTAGGGCCTCGTGGTTAATTCGGTCTGCGCGTAACTTGTAGACATATGCAACTCCCCCAGACATTCCCGCACCGAGGTTTCGGCCGGTCTTGCCAAGAATCAGCGCAACACCACCGGTCATGTACTCCAGAGCGTGATCACCAACACCTTCAACTACGGCCGTGGCGCCAGAGTTGCGAACTAGGAATCGCTCGCCAACCAGCCCTCGAAGGTAGAGCTCGCCACCGGTTGCGCCATAGCCAATTACGTTTCCGGCGATGATGTTGTGCTCGGCCTGGAAAATCGCCTGCTCCGAAGGGCGCACACTGATGATTCCGCCAGAAAGGCCCTTACCAACGTAGTCATTGGCGTCACCGAGTAGTCGCAGCCTCAACCCCTGAGGGATAAACGCCCCAAAAGATTGCCCAGCTGAACCGGTAAGTGTTACATCAACAGTCGCAGGGGCAAGGGCCTCGGCCCCAAACCGCTTGGTCAATTCGTTCCCAAACATAGTTCCTACTGCTTGGTCAACGTTGCTCACCTCTATGTTCAAAAGGGTCGGTGAGCCGTCGACGAGCGTGGCGCTGGCAGCAGCGATTAATTTGTGGTCAAAGTGGTTCTCAAGCTTGTGGTCCTGCTTTGAAACATTTCGCACTTCCGCGTCGGGGCGAATACTTGGAGGAGCCAAGATTGGGCTCAAATCAAGCCCGTCGGCTTTCCAGTGACTGATTGCTCGGTTCATGTCTAGAATCTCGCTGTGTCCAATTGCCTCGGCAATGCTTTTGAAACCAAGTGAAGCGAGGTACTCACGAACCTCTTCAGCAAGGAATTCAAAGAAATTCACCACAAATTCCGGCTTGCCTGTGAAACGAGCGCGCAGTGTGGGATTCTGCGTGGCAACGCCAACAGGACAAGTGTCTAGATGGCAAACCCGCATCAATACACAACCCGAAACTACTAAGGGTGCAGTTGCAAAACCAAATTCCTCAGCTCCCAAGAGTGCCGCAATAACAACGTCTCGGCC
>CAIJWY010000234.1 GCA_903824455.1 uncultured Micrococcales bacterium | reverse complement strand
TTGCTATGAGAAAACATGTTTCCCGAAAGCGCCACTAATGTGATTCCGGTCATGCGCATCGACCAGTCGAGGTCGGCGGTGGAAACCAGCCCGAGCAGTTGGTTGAAAAGCTGTGGTGTTGCAACGAGTGCTATTGCGCTCAGCCCGAAAACGATGCTGCCCGCCTGAAGCACTTTGCGGATTGGTTTTACGTTGGTAGCTGCCATGTTTATCGGAACCTTATCTTCTTTGCATCCATAATCACCCTAATCCTGGCAATCGAAGATTTGCCCATGCCGCTGAGGTTTCGCAGTTCGTCAAGTGAGATTTTTCTCAGGTCGGAAACACGGAACAGCTTGGCTTCAACCAAGGCTTTTCTTGCCGGTCCGCTGAGCCCGATACGTGCCCATTCGCTGTCTGGTTCCTGTTGCACTGCTAGACCTGTTCCCCGCTGGTCACGATGACGCTTTCGTAGCCACGAAGCACGAAACCTGGTCGCCTAACCGGTTCGTCGACGAGTTTTAGATTTGGGTATTTCACCATCAGAGCTGGAAGCGACGTGGTCATTTCCATTCTGGCCAGTGGAGCGCCAATGCAGAAGTGGATGCCCGCGCCGAAACCGATTTGAGGGTTCGGGTCTCGAGTGATGTCCATTTCGGTTGGATTTTTGAACACGCTCTCGTCGCGGTTGGCAGAGCCGAGCAGGGCAGCAATCTTTTGTCCTTCTTTAATGGATACGCCTCCGATCTCAACATCGGCAGTTGCGGTTCGCTCGAATAGGTGAAGCGGGGCGTCGAAGCGAATGAATTCGTCTACCGCGGTTTCGGCTAGCCCAAAGGGATTTTGGGCCAGTAGTTTGAACTGGTCCGGTCGTTCCAGCATCGCAACGAAGCCGTTGCCAAAGCCGTTAACGCTGGCTTCGTGGCCGGCGTTGAGAAGCAATACACAAGTAGCAATTAGTTCTTGGGCGTTTAACTTCTGCCCGTCTTCTTCAACTGCCGCCAGGTCGCTGATTAGATCGTTCCCCGGGTTTCGCTTGCGCTCTTCCATCAGGTTTCTCACGTAGTCGGCAAACTCGCGGCTGGCTTGCTGAGCTGCGGCCTGTGTTTGCTCGCTCGGGTTCACCTCGTACATCTTTACTATGGCTTGCGACCAAGGTCTTAGTAGGTGCTCATCTTCGTCGGGGAAGCCAAGCAGGGCGGCAATCACCTTTACGGGAAGCGGTTCGGCAAAATCGGCAATGAGATCGAATTCGCCAGTCTCTTCGAGCTTGATTTCGATTTTCTTCAATAACTCTTGGGTAAGCCGCTCAACAGCTGGCCGCATGCTCTCAATCTTGTTTTTGTTGAAGGCTTTTACCAAAAGCGATCTCAAGCGAGTGTGTTTTGGCGGCTCACTGTCGAGCAGGCTATCACTGTGAAGCCAGTTGAAGGTATTCCAGTCTTCGTCCGGTTTTTTGGGTTTGAAAATGCGTCCCAGTGAACGGTTTCTAAGTACCGCGTTGGCGTCTTGATAGGTGGCGGCCAGAAAGAGTTGCGACTGCTCATGCCAAACCGGCTTTCCCAGCCTCCTAATTTCGGCAAGTGCAGGATAGGGGTCTTCAAGGAAACCTGAATCCTGGAAATCAATCACTTTTTGAGAATACTCTGAAGTTCAAACTAAAGTAGCGACCGCAGCTCAACCTTTCGGTTGCACGCTTTAGATCCCTCGGTGGCCAGGGCTTTTGCGGTTTTGGGGTCTGCTGCTTCAATCAGCCACAGGCCACTGTAATGCTCGAATGAGTCAAATAAGGACCCTTCGTGGATTAGGTTTGCATCGTTTCGATTGTCAATCAGCGTGGACGTTTTCGGATCGGATAGACCGCACGCAAAAATCCAGTGCCCGTTGGCTTGGAGTTTGTCGTTGAAGACGTCTATCGCCTTCATTTCTTCTTCGCTACCCGAGTTGCTCTGGTCATCGATAACCGAAATTAGAAATCTCATGGTTAACACCTTACGAGGTGAGCGAGTCAGCCGAAGACATAAAATTGAACAATGGTTACTCGAGGGTTGGCGGCAACGGTACTTATGCCGTTTATCTCGGTGGCTCGGCTCGGCTATAACTTTTTGTCGCAGTCAAAGTTTTCGGCACTCTCGGATCGAGGCTTGGCTGCTCGCTACCGAAGACTCGCAAACAAAACTGAGCCCAGGGATTGCCCGATGGTTACCGTCGTGGTTCCGGTCTTCAACGTTGAGCGCTATCTTGCCCTGTGCCTCCTGAGCCTTGCTGGGCAGCAGTACCCAAACCTTCGGGTGATTGCTGTGGATGACGGCTCAACGGATTCCTCTGCGGATATCTTGAAAGAATTCCAGGACCGGCTAAATCTGAGAATCGTGAACCAAAAGAATCAAGGTTTGGGCGCGGCTAGAAATAGCGGAGTCGAAGCAATCGAGCAGACCGATTATTTGATGTTTCTAGACAGCGACGATGCTTTAGCCCCTGGTGCCCTGCACTCGATGGTCTCGATGATTACAAAATCTAAATCCGACTTCGTGGTGGGCGATGTAACTCGAATGAAGGGCCTAACCAGACTTCGGCGAGTAGACACTCGCAAGTTTTTCAAAGGTGGATCGAGAACTAAAGCGACTTTTCTGGCCGAGCCACAAAGTCTTCTCGATGTGACCGCGTGGAACAAACTTTTCAGTTTCGAGTTCTATAAGAAATCTGCGATTAAGTTTCCGTCGATTTTCTTTGAAGACATGAGCGAAATGACTCGCGCCTACATGGAAGCAAAGACATTCGATGTTCTGAGTAAAACCGTTTACCTATGGAGAGTCCGTACCGAAGGTGAGCTGTCAATAACCCAGCAGACCAATGCCACTAAGAAACTTGAAGATCGCCTGACCTCGCTCCGCGAAATCGCGAAACTAATCAAAGACGCCATAGCGGATGGACGAGCCACGGAGCAGCACTGGAAAACATTCTGTCAACGCATTGATGAGCATGACCGAAAACTCTATGCGAAGGCCATTCCTGGTTCTGGCAAGTTATTCGACGAACTTTTAGCTACTCGCTAAACGGTTACTTCTTCTTGAGCTCCGCGGCTATTGCGTTGAACTCACCCTGGTACAAAGCAAACTGCTTCTTCCAAGGCTTCCCAGGACCCGCCCAGTGAACAATTTTCGGGTTTTTTGAGTAATCCTGAGTTGGAACGTAGTTCCAGTCATCGTTAATCTGGAGCGCGCGACCAGCCGAGTAAAGGTTCATAACGTCTTGGTCGTTCAGGCGAAGCTCTTCAACCAGATACAGGTTCTCTTCGATGAAGTTTTCCTTGCGCATGATCTCGAGGTTTAGTAGCAGAATTCCAGCGTTGTAGGTGTCTGCGGTTAGAGCACCGGTTGCGTGGGCGCGACGTCTAAGTGCCCAGGCTTTGGCTGGAGGAAGAGTCAGGCTGACTCGGGTAATGATGTCGATTAGGTTAGCCCAACCGTCGAGCTGGCTCTTCTTGCCAGCAAACACATGCTTGCGCACGTCTAGATCGAAAAGCTTACCCACGTCACTGCGAACCAAGATGTCTACATCTAGGTAGAGCACCTTGTCGAGGTCTTCTAGCACCCGAGGCAAGAACAGGCGATCGAAAGTAGAAACGGTGATGTGCTTCATCAGATTCAGATCCGCACCATAGTTGATTCCGCTGAAGTCGTGGAACTGAAAGTTGACGGTAGGGAACAACTTGTGGAGCTTGGCAAAGTAGTCGTCGCCCAGTCCGCGAGTGAGCACGTGCATGTTTAGCTCGCGCTTGGTATTCCGCACTACGGAAGCGATGACCACCGCAAGTTCGTTCTGAAGGTTCTGGTCACAGGCGAACGCGATGTTAACCGCATCCTTGCCACGCTTGTTCTTACCCAAAGTAACCACGTGCGACTTGAACTTCTGGTAAGTCTCAGGCAGGTTAATGGTTGACTCCTTGATTGGCTCAAGGTTGGTGCAGTAAGCCTCGGCAAAGTCGACATCCGGCTGAACTAGTTCGCGCCAAATCTTCATTACCTCTTCGTAACTCTTGCCCTCAAGAATGTTACCGATGACGATTTCAAGCTTGTTCTCAATGCCGTTACGAATCTTGTTGAACTGCTCTTCGTTTAGGTTCAGTAGCCCTTCGAAACGAACGTCTGAACGATTCGAAGGAACAAACTCAACTGGGAGTCCCATGGAACGGGCTGGAAGGTAGCAGTGCAGTCGCTTGGTGATTACCTTGCCGTATTTGGTGTATTTGGTAAGCATCTTGCGAGCATCTTCTAAACCTTCAACCAGGCTGAAGGCACGAACGTGGTCGCCGATCTGGATGTAAAACCACTTCCACATAAACAGGTAGCGCAGTTTCAGCCACTTTCGGCCGGCTTCAACAACTGCCAGTTTGGGAATCCGACCAGCGAACTTGGCCTTGGGTAGAACCTGCCCTACTGTCGTGGTGGCACAGCCTGAGAAGAATGCGGGAACTCCGTAGTCGCGCAGTCGGTAAACCGTGGTCCAGTCGCGGCAACCAATTGGCCCGTGCTTCTTAAGTTCGGCGGCAACTTTCTCATTCATTACCCCGGCGTCTTGAATGTGGAAAGAAATCATGATTGGCAAAATGTTTTCGGCATAAGGGAAGTCAACTTCGCCTTGGTAAGCGCGGTGCATGAACCAGCCGTTTGAGATTAGCCAAGTGTTTTTGGGGAACTTGCGGCCAGATGAGTAGTCGCGGTGCATTTGAATTGGCTGAACTTTTACCGGCTTAAGGCCGTGAACCTGGCGGTCTGGTTGAACTCGTGGCTGAAGAGAAGTTAGGTAAGGAGCTAGGTCTCCTTCTCCAACAAACTTCACGTTTTGGAAACGAACTAAGTTGGAAAGGGCTGCCAAGGTCTGCACGTAGTCGCCTCGGTTACTCGAGGTGCGTTGCGTGTCTAGCATGTTGTAGTCCATCACCGCGAAGTTGACGGTGTTTGGAATTTCCTTTATCTTTACCTCGTCATTTTTGAACATGCCAACCCACCATTTGAGTTCGGCTGCTTCATCAACGGGAAGGGTCTTCTTGGCAGCCTCGGAGTCGGCCAGTGCATAGACCAGCGGCGATAACTTCAAGTCGAGCCGGTGCTTGATCACGGCTTTGATTAGCTGAAGTTGTTGGGTGTTAGTGAGCTTATCTTTGCCGGTTCCTAGAGCCTTCCTAAGGTCTGCTTCGGCTTTCTTTGGCTCGACTGTTAGCCACGCGTCGTAAAACTCAAATGTTGCGTGCTTTTGGGAAAGCTGAACGCCAGCTTCTAGGAAGTACTTGTAAGCAGCGACCTGTAAACCATCTAGGGCAAGGAATGTTCCGAAGCTTAGGGCTCCGAGTGTCTTGGTTGATTCGGCTTCGTAAAGCCTCTGTAGCACCGGACGAACCTGTGAACGAAGTTTTGCTTCCACGGAAGAACGAACATGTGCCACGAACAAGTCGGCGGGGTCTATACCCGCTTCAAGCTTGGCAACAAATTTTGGATTGAGATCTCTCGGTCCGATAAGTAGGAGGTCTTCGCTCCACTTGTTTAGCTTCAGCGTGACCCTACGAACGCGACCTTTACGCAACAACCAGCGCCAAGCGCGTTCCATGAATTGAATCAACGTCTATTCTCCTTTTGGGATTTTGTGCCTCTAATAGGCTAGCCGAAGTCGGCCCATCAAAAGGCTAGGAAGAGGACCCGATTCACTGGGGTACACTTTCACCAAATGACTAAGTTGGCCCCTTGGATGCGAGAATTACGACCACATCAGTGGACTAAGAACTTACTGCTGGCCGTCCCTGCAATTGCGTCGTTCACATTTTTCGAACCAGGGGTCTGGTCTCAACTTGTTCTCTCGTTTATTTCATTCAGCCTGATTGCGTCGGCGTCATACATCTTCAATGACTACATCGACTTAAAGAACGATCGAATCCACGAAATCAAGAAAAACAGACCTTTGGCTTCTGGGCAAGTTTCTGTGTCCGCAGCCCTGCTAATCTCGGCTCTATTGTTGCTGGCGGGATTGCTGGTTGGTTTTCTGGCTGGGCCAGAATTCTTTCTTATTCTCCTGACCTACCTGGTTATGACCGTGCTGTACTCGCTTTGGTTGAAGCGAATAACTCTTATCGACTGTCTTATGTTGGCAAGTCTCTACACGCTCAGGATAATTGCCGGAGGAGTAGCCACCAACATCGAGCCATCGTTCTGGCTTCTGACTTTTTCGATCTTCTTTTTCCTTTCGGTGGCATGGGTAAAGCGCTACGCAGAACTCGAGTCGGCTCGATCACAAGGCCTTGAAGTTGCGCCTGGCCGAGGATATGCGGTTTCCGATATGCCAGTAATCCTCACTTTCGGTTCGGCGGCAGCGGGAATGTCGGTTCTGGTGTCTGCCCTTTACTTGGACAGTTCGGCAATTCGAAATTTCTATGAAGCGCCTGAAGTTGCTTGGTTGGCTATTCCTTTCCTGATGTATCTAATTGGCAGACTTTGGTTCAAGGCGCACCGGGGTCAGATGAATCAAGACCCAATTCTTTTTCTCTTCAAGGATTTCCCAAGTTTGCTAGCTGTTGCTGCCAGTGCTGTAATTCTGGTTTTGGCTCACATGGGATGGCCTGTATGACAGTTTCGTTCGGGGGATATCTTTCTACCCCAGCCGACGAGAAATTCCCGAATTGGGCCGAGGAGGTGCCGAAGTTTCTTTCCGGCGGCTCGATTCTGGCCACCGGCATGAGCAAGAGTTATGGCGACATCGCGAGCAATGCCGCTGGCACGATAGTTAGTTCGCTCGGCTTGAACCGAATGATTTCCTTCGATGCGGAGCTTGGCGTATTGGTATGTGAACCGGGCGTATTGCTACACGATATCCAAGAGACCTTTGTTGAGCGCGGCTGGATGTTGCCGGTCACCCCGGGAACATCGTGGATTACTGTGGCTGGTGCAATTGCAAATGACGTTCATGGGAAAGATCACCATTTGGCTGGCACTTTTGGAGAGCACGTTTTGAACCTCACCGTTGCCAGGTCCGATGGCAGTTTGCATTTTTGCTCACCTTCTAAAAACCCTGAATTGTTCCGTGCAACTATTGGCGGGCTTGGGCTCACTGGCTTTATTGTGCAGGCCACCATTTCGCTAAAACCGGCGGCTGGACCATTCTTTGACACCGAGACGATTCCATTTGAATCTCTAGAGGATTTCTTCAAACTGTCTCAGGAAACTGACTCCCAGGGCTGGCAAGCGAGTGTTGGGTGGTTTGATTGTTCTACCCGTAAGGCAGGCAGAGGTTCTTTCACACGCGGCAACCAGTCGCTAGACCAATTGGATTTGACCGAAAAAAAGACTCGCAAGAGCGTTAATCTGCCGATTACTCCGCCATTTTCACTTGTGAACCGGGTGAGTTTGGACCTATTCAATAGCGCCTACTTCGAACTTCAGAAATCCGGCGCCGGTAAACGGAGAATGCATTACCAAGAGTTCTACTACCCGCTAGATGGAGTAAAGAACTGGAATCGAATCTACGGGCCTCGCGGATTCTTTCAGTATCAATCGGTTATCCCTATGAAAACCGCTCAGAGCGCCACCTCGGAGATGTTAAAAGTCATTCGTAAATCAGGCCAGGGTTCCTTTCTCGCGGTACTAAAAACTTTTGCCGACCGTGAACCAGCCGGCCTACTTTCATTTGCTCGGCACGGGGTCACGCTCGCTTTGGATTTCCCCAACCGCGGTGAGTCAACTCTGGCACTAATGGAAAGCTTGGATCGAATCGTTGCCGAGGCTGGTGGCGCATTGAACCCGAGCAAGGACGCTCGAATGTCGCGCTCAATGTTCAAAGCGGGATTCCCAGAGTTACCGAGATTTTTGCTACAACGCGACCCTGCTTTTGCCTCAGATTTTTCTCGTCGCGTGATTGACTAGGCGGCAATCATGCGAATCATTGTTATCTCAGCTACTTCGGTTTTGGCAAAATGCTGCGTCGAGAATTGGGCGAATCGAGCAAACCATGAATTTGTTCTGGTTGGCCGAGATCATTCCCGAATTCAATCCACGGTCTCAGATCTCTCGATTAGATTTCCAATGTCTACTTTCGTAGGCGAAGTTTTAGACTTCATGGCGCCGGCTCAAATACAAGACCTTCTGGATTCACTTTTCCAAAAGCGCGTTGACTTGGTTCTAATCGCGCAGGGTTCAGGAACTTCACAAATTATGGCTTCACGAGATTTGGGATATTTGGCAGCCGAACTTCAGCTCAATGCTGTTTCGGTGGCCTTGTTCGCTCAAGGATGCACTCAAAAAGCGCTAAAAGCCAATCACGGAACTATTGGAGTAATCGGCTCAGTTGCTGGTGATCGCGGTCGTGCATACAACTATGCCTACGGGTCGTCGAAGGGGTTGATAGAGGTTTTCGTTGAAGGACTTCAGCAGCGAGTGGCCGGAAGCGGAGTTTCAATTTGCCTGATAAAGCCAGGACCCACAGAGACGCCGATGACTCGAGGTCACAAAGGAAGATTTGCAGACCCGAAAGCTGTGGCTAAGTTAATTAGCGAAGGCCTAGCCAAAAAAAGTCGAGTAATTTATGCGCCTCGAGTTTGGCGATTGGTAATGCTTGTGGTGCGTCTTATCCCCTTTGTGATTTTCAAGAAACTAAAGTTTTGAACAATGAAAAAATTTCACGGAGTGACTGTTGTTGCTGCACTGCTGGCGATGACCTTAGCTTTCAGTTCTTGCACGAGCGAATCTGGCAAGCCCTCACAGAATTCGCCTAGCGATACGTCGGAAACCGTTGAAGATGTCATTGCCGTAGTCGGAGATTTCGGGGTGGCCAGCAGAAAACAGCGGGCGGTGTCTAACCTGGTGGCTCAGTTTGACCCGGACTTTGTGTTGACGGTTGGGGATAACAGATACAAGAAGCAATTCGGTTATCAACGATTGGTTGGCAACTACTATCCACAGACGGTAGTGGCTGCTGTGGGAAATCATGACTACGAGTACGGCATTAGATACTTTGATCGCTACTTTGGCACAACCTACCGAACACGCAATTACGTCTATTCAGCTAAGTCGGGCATTGATTTTTTTATCCTAGACAGCACAATGGGTCTGAAATCAACCCCTGCTCGAAGAGCTCAAAAGGCATGGCTGAAACTAGAACTACTCAACTCGAAAGCTGATTTCAAGGTGGTGGTTTTGCATCACCCGCCTTTCTCATCTTCAAAGCACGGTTCGACCAAGCTCTACCAGTGGGATTTCGGTTCGCTCGGGGCAAATCTCGTGTTGAGCGGGCACGACCACACTTACGAGCGAATTGCTCGAGGTGGAACCACATTCGTGGTCGATGGCGTGGGCGGTGCACCTTTATACAAGTGCAAAAAAAGAGTGGGAGGCAGCCGGATTTGCTTAGACAAAAGCTACGGCGCACTGTTCCTGTATCCAACCGACCACGAGGTGCGAGGAGTTTTTAGGTCGATGTCGGGGAGGACGTTAGACACCTTCAGCCTCAGTCGCTAGCTAATGACCACTAGGCTCTTTACGTGCGTTTCATCCTCTTAAAGCTTGGTTTAGGGCTTCTCAGAAACGACCCTGCGGTCAGGGCGATATCCTGGCAAACCCTGATTAGTCGCATTGGCAATGGTTTGTTTATGACCATCGAGGTTATTTACATAACGCAGGTTGTTGGCCTCAGCCCATTTGAAGTTTCGTTAGCGCTTGGCGCGGGTGGGCTTATTTCACTTTTGTTTGCGGTGCCATCGGGAATGATCGCAGACCGATTCGGTGCCAAGCGAGTGTTATTGGCGGCACACGTGATTGAAGCTTTTGCACTTCTTCCATTAATGTTTGTGCGCGATTTCTGGTCTTTGTTCGCCGTGAACATTGTGGTTTTTATGGCTAGCACCATGGGTCACAACGCAACCTCAACCGTTATCTCCAAGATGGGCGCTGGCGAAGACCGGGTAACTATTCGAGCGGCACAGCGCGCCATGGCGAACTTAGGAATTGCACTCGGAACAGTGTTGGCTGGAGTGGCTCTTTGGATAGACACCCCTCTGGCGTATCAGAGTGCAATCTTTCTCGATTTTCTGATGTTCCTTTGGGCGGCAACCTTCATATTTCGTTTGCCGCGAGTCTTTCCAACTACCGAAAAGGGAGAGAAGTTCAACCTAATAGCCTTCAAGGACTGGCGCTTTTTGGCAGCAACCATTTTGAACGGTGTGGTGTCTCTTCACTTCATCATTCAAGGGGTTGCTCTCCCGCTCTGGATTTTGCATTACACGGACGTGCCAAAGTGGTGGGTCTCAGTCTTGTTTGTGATTAACACCGTGCTGGTGACTGTGCTTCAAATCCGGCTAAGCCGAGGAACGGGTGACCTACTAGTTTCAGTGAAAAAGTTCCGGCTCGGAACGGCATACCTACTCGTTTCATGCTTGGTTTACAGCACTTCTGCCAATCTCGACGTTTGGCTGTCGGCAACGATCCTAGGTGTGGGAATGGTGATTCACACTGTGGGAGAGCTTTACGCGGCAGCAGGTTCCTGGAGCATTGGGTTTGAACTCGCAGTTGAGAAACACATGGGTCAATACCAAGGCGTCTATTCCCTCGGTTGGGGTTTAGGCGGAACCTTTGGGCCGCTTTACATCACGGCCATGGTGGTTGGGCTTGGAGCAATTGGCTGGGCCGTTATGGGAGTAGTTTTCCTGTTAGCCGGATTCGTGATGAATTCACTTGTGAAACGCCATCCGGTTCTAAACGCTTAGCGACCGTACTTGGCAAGCAGCGCGTCGACCTCGCTGCTCTTCACGCCGATCCAGTTTTGAGCCGCCGAAACCGCCCAAAGCGAAGGGGCTTTTATTTGGGCAGCGATTGCTCCCATTTGGCCCGCCAGGTCAATTTTCTTTGCCATTTCCTTGGTGGCTTTTAGTTCGTCTAGGTATTGGTTGAAGCATGGCTTATGTCGAAGACAGCGGGCGAACATCGAACCACGGCCTTTGACTTGAACCTGGAAGTCGTAATAGATAAGTGGGTATCCGATTGAAGGTGCATCCATCTTGAAGTTGTAACTGAATAACTCATCGGCACCGGTTGGATGCATTGTGAAAACCCCAAGTTGATCGCTACGCAGGTAGTAATTGTTGACTATCGAACCAGAGTAGCTATCCCAGGCCATGGTGAAATTTTCAACCGCCCACATTCGAACAAATTCGTCACGATCGGTGTACCGATCCATCGCCGTCCACCATTTTTTGTTATTTGCAATTTTTTGAACATTCACCAGCAAGCGAAGATCATCTTTGTTTGGGGTTTTCTTCCAACCCTCTTTCACCTCGAAAACTGCGGTGTCGCACTTCTCGCCACCCTTGGCGGCGCCTGCTCTGGTGAGGTCGGTCCAGTGATTGCATGGTTCGTAAACATGTTTGGTTCTGGTGCTGAATCTCTGCTTCAGAAACTGGTCATCGTAGGGTTCGATGATCGCAAACAGACCTTTTTGGTAACGTTTCCCATCAACAACCAAAGTCACCTGAGCGTAGGTAACGCGAGGCGCCGGCACATTCATCGCGTTGAAGAGCTGGTACGAGGAGTACTCGTTAATCTTTGAAGGGTCCTGAGTCATCGAGTTTAGAGTGAGCGAACTCAACGTTCCCAGAAAGCCGATGTTCAGCGGGCCGGTTCGCTAGAACTTCACTCGCAAACTCGGGCGGTTGTTGATGAGGCTCGGATTTTGTCGCAGGGTGCTGGTTCCCTTTAGATTGAATCGCACCGGAAGGTTCGAAAACTTGAACCCAGCCCCCGAATTTTCGATAGAAAACTTGGCCCAGACCGCAACCTTCGGTTTGATTGCCAACTTGGCAACGTTCTTCTGAGAGACGCTGATGGTTATTTTGCTAACCGTGTTGCTGGAGTAAAAATCTTTGGCGTTGGGTTTCGCCTCTGCCGGAATTCCGGTCAGCCCCACTAGCAGTAGGAGCGCAGTTAAAAGCGCACCTTTCAATTTCATGGGTCAATGGTAACAAGACAACCTGAGAGGTTTTGGGCTACCCTTTTACAATGATCAACAACGTAGT
>CAIJWY010000233.1 GCA_903824455.1 uncultured Micrococcales bacterium | reverse complement strand
CTTGGTGGTCGTATCGGTTCCCCGGTGCTCCTGATTCGTCGTCTTCGTTTCGCCGAGAACGTGCCGGTTTCCATCGTGGAAAACTGGCTACCAGAAGGCTACGTTGATCTGGCGGAAGAGAACTTCTCGACTCACGGTCTTTACCAACTGCTCAAGGCGCGCGGTGTGACCATGAAGGTTGCCAAGCAGCGAATTGGCGCTCGCAAAGCTAACTAGAGTGAGAGTGATTTGCTCATGGTGGAAAAGGGTTCCGCGCTGTTAACCATGGAGCGCACTGCTTTCGACTCGAACGGTAAAGCCGTTGAGTGGGGTCACCACTGCTACCGCCCGGATCTTTACTCATTCGAAATTACTCTGGTCGAAAAGTAACGAATCGGCTTTTTTAGGAACGTTCCAAGAAACTTTGTTCTAACATTGGACGGATAACCCTTGGAGGAAAAATGTCAGGCAAAATTCGAGTTGGCCTAATTGGTGCCGGACGCATTGGCCAGGTGCACGCAGCCAGCATCGCCGAAAATCACGATGTTGATTTCACCTACATCGCCGATGTCTTCATCGACGGAGCTCAGAAACTAGCCGACCGGTACGGCACCAAGGTGACCACGGACCCGCTAGAACTTATCAACGCCGAAGACGTTGACGCCGTGATCGTGTGCTCCCCCACCTCAACCCACGTTGACCTAATTTCGGCAGCAATTGACGCCGGAGTGCACGTGATGTGCGAAAAGCCAATCGACCTAGATATCAACCGAGTGAACGCACTGGTTGAAAAGGTGAACGCCGCCAAAACTCAAATCTCGCTCGGCTTCAACCGCCGCTTTGACCCAAACTTTGCCTCGATCAACAGCCGGGTAAAGGCTGGCGAAATCGGCAATCTGGAACAGTTGATCATCATCAGCCGTGACCCAGCGCCGGCGCCAAAGGAATATATCGAAGTTTCTGGTGGCATCTTCCGCGACATGACCATCCACGACTTCGATATGGCACGCTTCTTCGTGCCAGAAATCGTCGAAGTCACCGCGCGCGGAGCCAACAGCTTCAGCGACTACATTGCCGAGGTTGGCGACTTTGACTCGGTGAACGTGGTGATGCGTGGAAAGAATAATGAGCTGATTACCATTGTGAATTCGCGTCACGCATCTTACGGATACGACCAGCGCATCGAAGCCTTCGGAAGCCTGGGTATGCTAACCGCCAGCAACCAGCTACCGACCACTGTTCGAGCCTTCACCGCTACCCAAACCGAGGTTGCCGACCCTTATCTGAATTTCTTCCTTGAGCGTTACGCTGTGGCCTACCGCCAGGAACTAGCCGACTTCATCGCCGGAATCAAAAACGGCAAGAGCACTAACCCAACTTACGAAGACGGACGCCAAGCGCTAATTCTGGCTGACGCCGCACTGGAGTCGGCCAAAACCGGCAGGTCGGTTACGCTCTAAAGTTCTGCGATTACCGATCGAAGGAATTCCACGCTGGTCTTGGCGTCTTCAAAGGGCCCGGAACCTTCCTCTGGTTCGGCATCGATCACGTTATCTTGTTCAAGCACAAACCAACCCTGGTAACCGGCTAACAGCAGGTTGCGAACGATGGCACGAATGTCTACGTCACCTTTGCCGAGTGGGCGGTACATTCCCTGAACCACTGCGTCGTAATAGGTAATCTCACCGTCTTGAACCTTCTTGGCCCAGACCAGGTCTACGTCTTTTAGATGTGAGTGAGCCACACGCTTGGAGTGGGCTTCTGAAAACCAAACCGGGTCTGCTCCACCAATCACCATGTGACCGGTGTCGAGGCAGAATGCCACATCGCTGCCATTTACCACTCTCACGATGTCGTCGTTGGTTTCGATGATGGTGCCCACGTGTGGGTGGAGCACAGCTGTGACTCCAACCGAGCTGGCCAGAGCCGAGATCGCGTTTAGGTTCTTGAATACGGTGGCCCACTGGTCTTCGGTGAGTTCGTCGCGCTTTTCGTCGTAGCCAACTTTTCCGCTATCGGCGGCGATTACTAGAGTGGTCGCTCCGGTAGCTACATAACTCTCGAGTTCGGTTTGCACTCTAGGAAGTGGATCATGGCTGGCATCGTGCAATAACACGGGGAAAAATCCGCCGGTGGCGTGCATGTTCAGTTCTTGAAGAACCTTCGCTCTGGCCTCGGCCTCGATCGGAAGAAATCCTAAAGGGCCAAATTCGGTTGCCTTCAAACCTAAGCTTGCCATCTCGCGCAGCACCCGTTCTGGGCTCATCTGGTGGCCCCAGTCGGAAACCTCGCAAACACCCCACGAAATTGGTGCGCCAGCGATTTTGTCGTACTGCATGTGAATCCTCTCGAGAATTGGAACGTTCCTAATTGTATCAATTTGAGTGTATTGTTATAACAATTGGAAAACTACCAATAACGCCTATCAGTTGTCGTTTTTACCGCCTATAACTAACAAAGTTTGACTAAGTCACCCATTCGTTGCGAATTGGTAACGACCCGAAGTTTCGTGGAACGTTCCGTTTTTGTTAAGACATACTTGCGTTGTTGGGCAAAGCTGTCCAGCTAAATGATGAGAGGAAACAAATGTCGCTAAAGATGAAGGCTCT
>CAIJWY010000232.1 GCA_903824455.1 uncultured Micrococcales bacterium | reverse complement strand
ATCGAAGAACCGAAGGCAAGCGCAGCCGGCAACCAAACTCGGCGACCCAATTCCAAACTCAGGTAAACGGTACTCATCATGAACGCCGACCGAAGAACACTCGGTTGCCAGCCGACCAAGCTCACATAACCCGCTAGTGAAACCAAGGTGATGATAGTTCTAACCCCGCGGCCAAGCCGAAACATTCTTAGTGTTAGCCACACCAAACCGAGCACGATTGCACAGTTTGCTCCAGACACTGCCGTGAGGTGAGTGAGCCCAGTGGCTTTCATGTTGTTTCGGAATTGCTCGCTGAGCCCAGAGTCGATACCGATTGCCAATCCAGCCACGAGGTTAGAAGCGTCTCCCCTCATCGAGCCAGCGAAGTTGCGCACTGCCGAAACAAACTCAAGATTTTCAGATTGACGGATTGGGCCGCTGACCTGCTTTAGACGTGCCTGAAAAGCAAATCGTTCGAATGGTTGTGCCGGAGAAAGCTGGAGAACCCCGGAGAGACAATCCCCCTGACTAAGCTTTGTTGAGGCTTGCCAAAGTCGGCCAACACTGCCCGCCTGCAATTGCCCTTTGGTAACTTCGATAACCAGAGAGTTGCCTTGCATTCCGGTGACACAGAAATTCGCGGAAACCTGTTGATATTCGCCGGCCGATTTGATTGTGGTAACTGGTTTATGCCAACTGGTCTGGATTACCAGGGATCCCCCAATCAGCGAAAAGGCCAAGACCAAAAGGTAGAGGTACTTGCGCATCAAAGTGTTACTAGTTTTCTTAGAGCCGCAAACAATTTGTCGCCAATTCCTCCCACCTTGCGTAGGTCATCGATGCTCTGGAAACCGTGATTAGCTTCGCGCCAATCAATGATTCGGGCAGCCAGCGTTGGTCCGAGACCAGGCAATTTGTCTAACTCTGCAACCGTGGCTCGATTGAGGTGGATTAAACCGTCTGATTTTGCTGAAACTCCGCCGCGACTAACCAATATCTGTTCGCCATCGGCTACCGTTCGTGCCAGATTGATGCTGTCTTGATCGGCGTTCTTGGTAAACCCGCCAGCCAACGCGATAACTTCAAAAAGTCGCATCCCCGAACTGATTGGATAGACGCCTGGCGTTACCACCGCTCCAGAAATGTGCACGAACCCACCAACAACCTGAATCGCCGACTTTTCGCTTGAGCTCGGACGAATTTGAACGGGTTCACTCTTAGATTGCCCAGAGATTAGCAGGGTGACGCTTACCAGGGCGGCACCACCGAAAATGAGTAAACGCCTCCTGGCCGACTTATCGCCAGCCTTCGCTTGCACCAACTGATTCTTGAGCCACTCCATTCGCCAAAGACTAGAGCCACCCGATTGCTCGAATGGCTGAAGTTTGAGATCTGTGGATTACTTGGTTGCGATGCTGACTAACTTCGGTTCACGAACGATCACGTTTGCGATTTCCCGGTCGCCAATTGCTCGTTTCACGGTTTCAGAGGCAAAAGCCTTTTCACGCAATTCTTCAGCAGTGATGTTGGTAGCAACTTCAAATTTGTCGCGAAGTTTTCCGTCCACCTGAAAAATTGCCACAATCGAGTTTTCAACCAATAATGATTCGTCGGCGGCAGGTAAGCCGGCGAGGGCCACACCAGGCTGATGGCCAAGTATTGCCCACATGTCTTCCGAGGTGTAAGGAGCAAATAGTGAAAGACCGATTGCCACGGCTTCGGCAGCCTCGCGAACAGCTGGATCCGAACCACCAACGGAACCGTCGATTGCCTTGCGAAGAGCGTTTACCAACTCCATCAACTTAGCCACACCAACGTTGAACTTGAAGTTTTCGATAAGCGGACCGAAATCACGTAAGAAGGTGTGGGTTGCCTTGCGAAGTTCGGCGTCTCCGGTCTTGAAATCAACCCCGGTCTGAGAAGTTACGTCGTTAGCGGCTCTCCAGGCACGAGCGAGGAATTTCGCCGAACCTGCTGGCGATACATCCGCCCAGTCGATGTCGTCTTCCGGTGGGCCGGCAAAAGCCATAGTTAGTCGAATTGCGTCCACGCCATGCTCACCAAGCTGATCGCTCAGGCGAACCAGATTTCCACGCGATTTGGACATGGCCGAACCGTTCATCTGAACCATGCCCTGATTCAAAAGACGGGTGAATGGCTCGTCGAAGTCGATCATTCCCATGTCGTTGAGCACCTTGGTGAAAAATCGCGCGTAGAGCAGGTGCAGGATGGCGTGAGTTACGCCACCAACATACTGATCAACCGGCGCCCAATCCTTGGCGGCCTGAATTGGGAAAGCTTCGGTTTCGCTCTTTGGCGAAAGGAAGCGTAGGAAATACCAGGACGAGTCGACGAAGGTGTCCATGGTGTCGGTGTCTCGCTTCGCTGGTTTACCACAGCTAGGACAAGCTACGTTTACCCAGTCGGTTGCGGCTCCCAGCGGAGACGTTCCCTTCGGTTTTAGATCCAAACCTTCGGCCGATGGCAGCTCAACCGGCAATTGATCGGCTGGAACTGGAACTTCACCGCAGTCGTCGCAGTGGATGATCGGAATGGGTGTTCCCCAGTAACGTTGGCGAGAAATTAGCCAGTCGCGCAGGCGGAAGTTTTTGGCTTTCTTGCCTTTTTTCACAGCGGCGAGTTTGGCAACAATCTGGTCGCCCGCCTCAACGCTGAGAAGTCCGTCGAACTCTCCCGAGTTGATTCTCGGTCCGTCACCATTTGTGTCTTCGGCGTCGGCCACCACGGCTCGAATTGGGAGGTCAAACTTTTCAGCAAATTCACGGTCGCGATCATCATGTGCCGGAACGGCCATGATGGCTCCGGTGCCGTAATCGGCTAAAACATAGTCAGAAGCCCAAATTGGAAGCTTCTCGCCATTAACCGGGTTGGTTGCGAAACGCCCGGTAAAGACTCCGGTCTTTTCGCGGTCAGTTGCCAAACGCTCGATATCATTCGATTTCTTGGTTTTGTCGAGATAGGTTTCGAATTCGCTCTTGATTGAAGCATCTGAGGTCGCAACCAGCTCGGCAGCCAGAGGCGAGTCAACGGCCACCACCATAAAAGTTGCTCCGAAAAGCGTGTCTGGGCGGGTGGTGTAAACCGTGATCGGCTCGTCACGTCCGTCGATGTCGAAGGTAACCTCGGCGCCGTAGGAGCGACCAATCCAGTTACGTTGCATGTTGAGAACCTTGTTTGGCCAGTTGCCTTCGAGGCCATCTAGGTCGTCCAGCAGTCGGTCGGCGTAGTCGGTTACTTTGAAGTACCACTGGGTGAGAGCCTTTTTGGTGACCGCCGAATCGCAGCGCTCACAAAGTCCCTGAACCACTTGTTCGTTAGCGAGGACTGTCTGACAGGATGGGCACCAGTTCACCGCGCTGTTTTTGCGGTAAGCGAGCCCGCGCTTATAAAACTCTAGGAACAGCCACTGGTTCCAGCGGTAGTAAATCGGGTCAGAGGTTACGAGCACTCGATCCCAGTCGAAGGAGCAAGCATAGCGACGCATCGACGTGCGCTGCTGCTCGATGTTGTCGTAGGTCCAGCCGCGAGGATCGAGCCCTCGCTTGATGGCCGCATTCTCGGCAGGAAGACCAAAGGAGT
>CAIJWY010000231.1 GCA_903824455.1 uncultured Micrococcales bacterium | reverse complement strand
GCCGCAACTTTGACTTCAGTTTTAGAACCGAGGCTGGCCGCACGCAGCTTCAGATACTGTTCAATGCCTCCGGTCAGATGGCGAAGGCTGCCATCGCCAAGGAGGGCATACTGCTGATCAGTCACTCGCTCCAAAAGATACCGGTCGTGGCTAACCACGATCAGGGTTCCAGGCCAGCTGTCGAGCAGGTCTTCCATGGCGGTGAGAATGTCGGTATCTAGATCGTTGGTTGGTTCGTCGAGAATTAGCACGTTTGGCTCACCGAACAGAAGGCGCAGAAACTGCAGACGTCGACGCTGGCCGCCAGAAAGTTCACCAATCGGAGTTTGCAACTGGGCTTTTGTGAAACCGAGCTGCTCAACCAGCTGCGTGGTGGAAACCTCTTTCTTGTCGACAACAAAGGTGGTTTTCTCACGAGCAATCAACTCAAAAATACGTTCATCAGCGAATTCGTCGAGCTCGGTTACGTCTTGGGTAAGTACCGCAACCTGAACGGTCTTTCCTCTTTTAACTCGACCGGCGGTGGGTTTCAATTCGCCGGTTAAGAGTTTTAGCAGAGTTGTCTTACCGGCGCCGTTCACTCCAACCAAACCAAAACGATCGCCAGGGCCAAGTCGCCAAGTAACATCGTGAAGCAAAGTTCTGCCGGCAATTTCGTAGGAAAGGTCTTCGGCATCTAAAACGTCTTTACCCAAGCGCGTTGTTGCTAGCTTGCTGAGGGCTGCCGAATCTCTAGGGTTTGGTTCATTGGAGATAAGTTCGGCCGCTGCATCCATGCGGAACTTTGGCTTGGAAGTTCTGGCCGGCGCACCTCGCCTGAGCCAGGCCAGCTCCTTACGAAGTAGGTTCTGACGTCTCGACTCAGACGCCGCAGCGCTGCGGTCACGTTCCACTCGCTGCAGAACGTAGGCAGCGTAGCCACCCTCAAAGGGCTCGATTATGCCGTCGTGAACTTCCCAGGTGTAGTTGCAAACAGCATCTAGGAACCAGCGGTCGTGGGTTACTACCAACAGACCGCCCTGAGTGGCCGGCCAGCGACGATTCAGGTGGTCGGCCAGCCAAGCCACACCCTCAACATCAAGGTGGTTGGTTGGCTCATCGAGCATCACCACGTCCCAGTCTTGAACCAAAAGAGCGGCCAGAGCAACGCGCCGGCGCTGACCTCCGGAAAGTTCGCTAATGGTTTTCGACCAGTCCAAGTCGCCGAGGAGACCCGCTAGAACGTCGCGAATCTTGGGATTGCCCGCCCACTCGTGCTCGGGGCGGTGCCCAACCACAGCCTCACCGATGGTGGTAGCACCCTCAAAGTTGTCAACCTGAGTGAGCATTCCCACCTTGAGACTTCCCCGGTAAGTCACCCGCCCAGAATCTGGTTTTAGAGTTTTGGCAAGCAGCTTCAGCAGCGTCGACTTACCGTCGCCATTGCGGCCAACGACACCGATGCGATCACCCTCGTTGAGACCAACCGTGACGTTTTCAAAAACGGGTTTGGTTGGAAACTCGAGACTGATGGTCTCGGCTCCAAGTAAATGTGCCACTAGTTTTCCAACCTGGCTCCAGCCGACGGCCCTGATGTTACTAGCGCAGATGTGCCGAAACGTTTGGCTATGCGTTCGGCGGACTCGGCGGATTCGGCGATCGCAAATACGGTTGGGCCTGAACCGCTAACCAGAGCGGTAAGTGCACCCGCGTTTAGTGCCGCATCGATGGTTTCTTGTAATTCTGGTTTGAGTGAAAGCGCTGCTCGCTGAAGGTCGTTGTAAGCCAAACGAGCGATACTCGCGATGTCGCCGGCAGCCAGAGCATCGATGAGGTCGGTTGGTGCTGGCGGTAAAAATTCCGCTACCAAGCCATCCTTTTCACGAAGCTCATCGAGGTGGCTATAGACCATTGGAGTTGATAGTCCGGCGTTGGTGGTGATTAGAACAACATGTAATTCGGTGTTCAACTCCAACGGGGTTAGCTTCTCTCCCACTCCCATTCCTAAAGCAACGCCGCCCATGATTGCGAACGGAACGTCGGCGCCAAGTCTTACGGCATCAATCTTCGCCGAACTGCCAACCAGTTCTCCGGTTGCACACAGAGCCGCAGCGGCGTCGGCGGAGCCCCCACCCATACCCCCGGCAACCGGAACCTGCTTTTCAATTTCAAACCTAAGAGTCTTGTCGGTAATTAGTCGAGCGGCTGAGACCACAAGGTTTGTCTGGTCGGTTGGCACTCCGGCCAATTGTCCTGCCGAGAGTGAACCGGTAACTCCGATAGACAACTGGTCGGCGAAGTCGACCGAAACCTGCTCACGCAAATTCAGAGCGAGATAAACGCTGCAAACCTCGTGGTAACAGTTGTCAAGTTTGGGGCCGACCGCAAAATACAGATTGATTTTTCCGGGTGCGCTAGCGGTAATCACACTGTCACCCGCTTGTTGATTGTCTTGAACCAAGCGCCCCAGAGCTTTTGGTACTCTTTTCGGTCTTCGTCGTTCTGAATTAAATCGTGAAGCAGAGTGACTTCACAACCTTCCGTGTTTGGTTCAATGGTGAACTCGGGTCTAGAAAAATCAGCTAAAGCGGCGATTACCCGGCTATTTGGATTCCGCTTCAAAATGCGAGGGTTAAGGGTTTCTGGCCACTGCCCACCATCACCAATTATCGAAAAGATTCGCGCTGCCTCGGCAGGAAACTGCGTCACGATTCGAAGCGAAATGATGTCGTTATTGCGTCCGGTGCTTCCAGCCATCAGATCGCCTTCGCAATCTTCACGAAGTCGGTGATGTCGAGTTGTTCGCCTCTGATTTGCGGGCTCAAACCGGCTCTGGTCAGGAGCGCCTCAGCATTCGAGGGCGAACCGGCAAATTCGGCCAAAGCCTGACGAAGAGTTTTGCGTCGCTGCGAGAAAGCGGCATCGATTATGGCGAAGGTCTTTAGTCGAAGCTCTTCCGAACCCATCGGTTCGTCGCGTTTAGCAAAGTAGACCAGCGACGAATCAACGTTTGGGATGGGCCAAAAAATGCTTCGACTCACGTTGCCGGCAAGATTCGCATCGGCCCACCAAGCCAACTTGGCGCTAGGACCTCCATAAATCTTGCTGCCCTTCGGTGCCGCCAATCGATGTGCCACTTCCGACTGAACCAAAACCAGCCCGTGACGTAGCGTTGGGAAGCGTTCGATGAAATGCAAGAGCACCGGAACCGAAATATTGTAGGGAAGATTGGCCACCAATGCTGTTGGTGCTGCGGGTAATTCGGTGACCTTCATGGCGTCTTGGGTAACCAGAGAGAACTTGCGCCCGGCGGCTCGCTTGGCAACGGTTTGTTCAATAGCCGCCGCCATTTTGGCATCGATCTCAACCGCAATCACGTGCTCTACCGCTTCGAGTAATCCCAGAGTGAGCGAACCCAAACCTGGGCCAATTTCCACAACGGTTTCGGAGGGGTCTAATTTTGCCGATGCCACGATCTTACGAATCGTGTTTGGATCGGTTACAAAGTTTTGTCCGAGCTTCTTGGTTGGCACGACTCCGAGAGACTCGGCCAAGGCGCGAATGTCGGCGCCACCTAGCAAATCCACCATTAGTTCCACGACCCGTAAACGTGTTCGGTGTTGGTAGCTAGTTGTGCAGAGAGTTCGTTTACGTCGACGCCTCTAACTTCGGCCATTTTTCGAACCGTGATTGGCACCAGATAGCTGGCGTTCGGCCGTCCGCGGAACGGTTCTGGAGTGAGGAAAGGTGCATCGGTTTCCACCAGAATCAGTTCCTTTGGAGCCATAGCCAGAGAATTTCGCAGGTGTTCGTTTCGCTTGATGGTGATGTTTCCAGCGAACGACATGTGCCAGCCGTTATCGATGCAAATTTGCGCCAACTCAACATCTCCCGAGTAGCAGTGGAAGACCACTCTGTCTGGTGCGCCAACTCGCTTTAGGGTGGCCACCACGTCGTCGTGTGCGTCGCGATCGTGGATCATTAGCGCGAGGTCGCTCTCCTTGGCAATTCGGACGTGCTCTTCGAATGAATGCCCTTGAAGAGCAAGTGACGCATCGCCCTGGGTTCTGAAAAAGTCGAGACCGGTTTCGCCAATCGCGCGAACCCTTGGCTGCTTGGCTAACTGCGCAATCTCGGCAATCGCTTCATCCAGTTTCGGCAAGGTTTCATAACTCGGAGCCTCGTTTGGGTGAATTGCTACCGCAGCTAGCACGCGAGAATCTTTGGCTGCCAAATCAGCCGACCATTTGCTGGTGGCCAGGGTAACGCCAACCTGAACCACACCTTTGATTCCCACCGCAGCAGCTTTGTCGAGCTGCTGCTCGGTGCTCAGGGCTTCATCGCCGAAGGCAATGTCGAAGTGGGTGTGGTTGTCGTAGGTGGCAACCTCGAGCGGTTCAGGTAGTGGCGGGTAGCTCACTACTTACCTTCGGTTTCGGCTTCGATTCGAGGGAATAGCGGCTCGAGTTCGGCGATCTTGGTGCCAACCGGAAGCACACCCCACTCGGCCGCCGATGAAATAGTGGCGTCGTCTAGAGCGCCTAGTGATCCGCCGGTTACGGCAGCCCAGAGTTTTCCAGTTGCCTTCGGGATTACCGGGGCCAGCAGGATTGAAAGAGCACGAAGCCCTTCCGAGCAAACGTAGAGCACAGTGCCGAGGCGTGCACGATTCTCGTCACTCTTAGCCAGAACCCAAGGCTCAGAGACAGTGATGTAGTTGTTTAGTTCATCAACCAAAGTCCAGATGCTGGTGATTGCATCCTGGATGGCCACGCGCTCGATCGACGCGTCGGCGTCTTCGGTTGCTTTGCGGACAACTTCCATGATCGCCTTATCGGCATCGGTGTATTCGGCTGGCGCTGGAATAGTCCCGTCAAAATAGCGGCTAACCATGGCTAGCACTCGAGACGCTAGATTTCCAAAACCGTTGGCAAGTTCCGACTGGTAACGCGCGGAAAGATCTTCCCAAGAGAAAGAACCGTCTTGGCCGAAAGCGATCGCCTTCATGAAGTAGTAGCGGAATGCGTCTGAACCGAAAGTGTCGGTGATCTGCTCCGGAGCGATACCGGTTAGCTTCGACTTCGACATCTTTTCGCCACCAACCAAAAGCCAGCCGTGACCGAAAACCTGTTTTGGGGTTGGCAAGCCGGCGGCCATCAACATGGCTGGCCAAATCACGGCATGGAAACGAAGGATGTCTTTTCCAACGACCTGCAAACTAGCTGGCCAAAGCGAGCGGAACTTCTCTTCATCTTCGCCGTAACCGATGGCGGTGATGTAGTTCAAAAGAGCATCGAACCACACATAGGTAATGTGGCTGTCGTCCCAAGGGATGTCGATACCCCAGTCGAACTTTTCCTTGGAACGAGAAATTGAAAGGTCATCTAGACCGCGACGAACAAAAGAGACAACTTCGTTACGAGCAGAGTCTGGTGCCACGAAGTCTGGTTCGCGAGAGTAAAGGTCGAGTAGCGGTTCCTGGAATTCACTCAACTTGAAAAAGTAATTTGTTTCCTTAAGCTTTTCCACCGGCTTCGAGTGAATGGCGCAAACCGGTTGACCCTCAAAAGCGCCTTCGCCATCGAGTAGGTCGCCATCGGTTTTGTACTCTTCGCAACCAACGCAGTAATTTCCTTCATACGAACCCTGATAGATGAAACCGGAGTCGTAAAGGTGCTGCAGGAACTTCTGCACATTCTTTTCGTGGCGAGGCTCGGTGGTGCGAATGAAATCTGAATTGCGAATGTCGATGGTGTCGAGTAGCGGCAACCAGGCATCGTGCACAAGTTTGTCGGCCCAGTCCTTGGGTTCGGTCTTGTTGGCCGCTGCGGTTCGAAGAATCTTTTCACCGTGCTCGTCGGTGCCGGTAAGCATGAACGCGTTCTCCCCGCGCTGGGCGTGCCAGCGGGTTACTACGTCGGTAGCAACCTCGGTGTAGGCGTGACCGATGTGAGGAGCATCGTTCACATAAAAGATCGGCGTCGTTGAATAAAACGACTTGACCGTTGAGTTAGGCATTCTTCTATCTTAATTGCGTGCGTCAAGGCTTGCTTGATACAGCTCACTCTTTGAAACCCCGTGAAGGCTGGCAACCTGGGCTACCGCCTGTTTGAGCCGCACCCCGCTGGCAGTTAGTTGTTGCACTTCGGCTACTAAATCAATCACCTCGACGGATTCTTCGGCTGCCCCAGCAATTACCAAAACCATTTCACCCTTGTGGTCGATGGAAGCCCATTCCACCAGTTCGGAGAGTGAACCGCGAACGGTTTCCTCGAACTTTTTAGTGAGTTCTCTGGCCACTGCCGCTTTGCGGGTTGAACCAAACACTTCCGCGGCGTCGACCAGGCACTCGTGGATTCGGTGCGGTGCCTCGAAAAACACCATAGTGCGACGTTCGGATGCCAACTGGCTGAATAAGCGCTTTCGGTCACCCGTTTTTCTCGGAACAAAGCCTTCAAACGTGAAGCGGTCGGTCGGTAGTCCGGAAACCGCGAGCGCGGTTACCACTGCCGATGGCCCCGGTATGGCAATAACCTCTACTCCCGCCTCAACCGCTGCCCTAACCAAGAGGAAGCCGGGATCGCTAACGGTTGGCATTCCGGCATCACTGACCACCAGAAGATCGTCCTCGAGTGCGATAGCTACCAGCTGCTCAATTCGGTCACTTTCGTTTTGCTCGTTGAGGCTGAACATGCGGGCGTTGAGGCGAATGCCTAACCCTTGGGCAAGCTTCAGAGTGGTTCTGGTGTCTTCGGCAGCAATGAACTTGGCCTTCACCAAATGTTCAACAAGGCGCGGGCTGGCATCAGAGAGATTGCCGATTGGGGTTGCCGCGAGAATGATCACTCTCTATTTTCACAAATAGCATTGGGATATGCGCATAGTTCAGTGGTTTCGATCTGTGGGTGACCGGTTTGGCGTTCTGCCAATCGTCATCCTGGCAGCTATCACTAGGCTTTGGAACCTCGGGTACCCGAGCAAGCTGGTTTTCGATGAAACCTACTATGTCAAAGATGCCTACACTCTTTGGATTGCGGGTCACGAATTAGCCTGGC
>CAIJWY010000230.1 GCA_903824455.1 uncultured Micrococcales bacterium | reverse complement strand
GGTTGTGTTGTAAATGGTCCTGGCGAAGCTCGAGAAGCCGACCTGGGTGTTGCCTCGGGTAACGGCAAGGGCCAGATCTTCGTAAAGGGTGAGGTTATCAAGACCGTTCCCGAGAGTGAGATAGTTGCCACACTGATCGAAGAGGCAAACCGTTTGGCTGCCGCCATGGATCCAACACTGGTCGGTTCGCCGTCGGTTGTTGTTGCCAAGAAGTAAAGTTGGCTTATGCCTATCAGACTTTCCACCCTGTTCCTTCGCACCTTGCGCGAAGACCCAGCCGACGCTGAGGTAGAAAGCCACAAACTACTGCTTCGCGCGGGTTACATTCGCCGAGCTGCCGCTGGAATTTACACCTGGCTTCCGCTTGGGCTTGCGGTGAAGGCAAAAATCGAGCAGATTGTGCGCGAAGAGATGGCCGCCGCCGGGGCTCAGGAAGTTTTCTTTCCCGCTCTTTTGCCTCGTGAACCTTTTGAGGTTACCGGTCGCTGGACCGAGTACGGCGATAACCTGTTCCGTCTTCAGGACCGCCGAAAGAACGATTTCCTTTTGGCTCCTACTCACGAAGAAATGTTCACCCTTTTGGTGAAAGATCTTTACACCAGCTACAAAGACCTGCCGGTTTGCCTGTACCAGATTCAAAACAAGTACCGTGATGAAGCCCGCGCTCGCGGTGGTTTGCTCCGCGGACGCGAGTTTGTGATGAAGGATGCTTACTCGTTCGACGTCGACGACGAAGGTCTTGAGAAGTCTTATCAGGCTCAGCGAGATGCCTACGAGCAAATCTTCACTCGTCTCGGCGTTGAATACGTAATCGTTCGGGCTGATGCCGGAGCCATGGGCGGCTCGGCTTCGGAAGAGTTCTTGAGCCCTAGCGCTATTGGCGAAGACACCTATGTGCGCTCGCCAGGTGGCTACGCGGCCAACGTTGAAGCGGTTCAGACACCTGCACCGGATGCACTTTCGATTGATGGACTTCCGGCCGCCGAGGTTCGCGACACCCCAAACTCTTCAACAATTGCCACCTTGGCTGCTGCTGCTGGAATTACCGCAGCCGACACCCTGAAGAACGTAATTCTGGCTCTGGTTTCCCCAGAGGGCAAGCGTTCGCTCGTGATGGTTGGAATCCCAGGCGACCGAGAGGTTGATGCCAAGCGCGCCGAGTCGGCTTTCTCTCCGAACGAAGTGGAACAGGCAAACGAAGAAGACTTCAAGAAGCACCCGGAGCTGGTGAAGGGTTACATCGGTCCAAAGGCTGGGGGCTTCGCCGGAATCAAGTACTACGTTGATCCGCGCGTGGTTACCGGAACCGCCTGGGTTACCGGAGCCAACCAAGACGGAAAGCACGTATTCGGTTTGGTTTACGGACGCGACTTTGAGGCCGATGGCATCAAAGACATCGCCGAGGTTCGCGCGGGAGATCCCGCTCCAGATGGCTCTGGCCCGCTAGAACTTGCTCGCGGTATCGAGATCGGGCACGTTTTCCAGCTCGGGCGCAAGTATGCCGAAGCCTTGGACCTCAAAGTTCTCGATGAAAACGGCAAGTTAGTTACCGTGACCATGGGTTCCTACGGAATCGGTGTCACACGTTTGGTTGCGGTTTTGGCCGAAGCGAACCGCGACGAAAAGGGACTGATTTGGCCCGAAGCCGTTTCTCCTGCCGACGTTTACATCGTGGCTGCCGGCAAGGAAGAAGAAAACTTTGTGGCTGCCGAAAGGTTGGCTGAAGAATTTGAAGCAACCGGTCGAACCGTGATTCTCGACGACCGTCCGAAGGTAAGTCCGGGAGTGAAGTTTGGCGACGCCGAACTAATCGGTGTTCCCTACGTAATCATCTGCGGTCGCGGCATTGCCAACGGTGAAGTTGACTTCTGGAATCGCCGAACAGGCGAACGTCGCACTGTGCCACTAAACTTAGCGATACTACAACTCTAAATAAAGCGCTAGGAGACCTACGATGGACATCGACCTAAAAGTCTTGAAAACCATCGAGAGTGACCGCGGGATCGCTTTCATCGAACTGGTAGAAATCATTGAGGCCGCAATTCTGGCCGCCTACTACCGCTCGGAAGACATTCACCTAAAACGCGACGACGTTGACTTTACCCGCGCTGTGCTTGATAAGCAGAGCGGCGAGGTTCACATTTTCACCCGCGACAAAGACGAATCAAACGCCCCGGTTGGCGAAGAGCGCGACGTAACCCCAGAAAACTTTGGCCGCATCGCGGCATCGTCGGCGAAGCAGGTAATCATGCAGCGCCTACGTGCCATCAACGATGAAAATCTGCTTGGCGAATTCAGCGGCAAGGTTGGCGACGTGGTGATTGGAACTATTCAAAAGGGTCCACGTCCATACATGATTCACGTTGACCTCGGATCTTTGGAAGCGCTGTTGCCGCCGGAAGAGCAGGTTGTTGGCGAAGACTACTCACACGGAACTCGTATCCGAGTGATCATCACCAAGGTAGACAAGGGTTCCAGAGGTGGCGCAATGATCACCGTTTCCCGCCGCCACAAGATGCTGGTTCGCAAGCTTTTTGCACTCGAGGTTCCAGAAATTGCTTCCGGCCAGGTTGAGATCATGCAGGTTGCTCGTGAAGCAGGTCACCGAACCAAGATTGCCGTGAAATCAACCGTTGCCGGGCTAAACGCCAAAGGTGCTTGCATCGGTCCGATGGGAGCCAGGGTTCGTGCGGTTTCAGCCGAACTCAACGAAGAGAAGATCGACATCGTTGATTACGACGAAGACATCAAGAAGTTCGTGGCTTCAGCACTTTCGCCAGCCAAGGTTTCTGCCACCTTCACCATTCCGTCGAAAGATCCCGACGGTCGCGTTCACGTTCGTGCTCTCGTTCCCGACTACCAGCTCTCGCTGGCCATCGGTAAAGAGGGTCAGAATGCGAAACTTGCCGCCGATTTGACCGGCGCGAAGATCGATATTCAACCGGAAAGCATTCTCGAGGACGACTAGTCCTAGACCAAGGGCGATAAGCGGGCTAGGATGGAACATGTTAGAACCTGTGTTGGCTGTCGTCAACGCGAGACTCGAAAGCTTTTGATTCGACTGGTTTTGGTCAATACCAAACTCACGATTGATGAAAGTAAAAGCCTTCCCGGTCGCGGTGCATGGATACATGCCAAAGCAGCTTGTTTCAAACTGGCAAGAGAACGTAAGGCTTTTAGTCGAGCGTTGAAGTGTCAGGTTGAAGCAGATGAACAGGTTTTAGCCTTAGCGATAGAACAGGCAGAAGCGATGATGGCAAAAAATGAGTAACTCGAAATGAGTAACCAGCTTTAACGGCCTGCCCTGCCTGGGTTGGCCCAGACAGGAGAAAAAGTGGCGGCACTACCGCGCGTATACGACATAGCTAAAGAACTTGGTATCGATACCAATGACGCTTTGGCAAAACTTAAGGAGCTTGGCGAGTACGTCAAGGG
>CAIJWY010000229.1 GCA_903824455.1 uncultured Micrococcales bacterium | reverse complement strand
GCTGGTGGCGAGCGTTACCTTGCGGTAGCTGCGCTGACGACCGGCGTTACGAAAAGCACTGGTCTCGCCGTGCATTGAAGCGTCGCCTTCCTGCACACGCAGGTTGTGACCGCTTCCAAGCAATGCTCCATGTTCATCGAAGAGTGCCGCCCCAATTGGGATGCCACCTTCGGAGAGACCGAGGTGAGCCTCGGCAATGGCAACGCTGAGCTTTTCTTCATCTGTTGCGAAGATCTGTCCAACTTTGAATTCCATTGCCGAGGCCTCTCGATTTAGTTTTCTGTTACTTCTTGTTGGTTAGCTTGAATAGAACGTAGTACAGAACTGCTGCACTCAATCCGCCAGCCAGTGCCGTCCAGTCACCGTTGTCAGGTCCTGGTCCAGTGAAGATGCCGTAGAACTGTGCCTTAGGCATTTCGGTCTTCGCAAATAGGTAGATCGACGCAGCCACGGTAACTACAAAGACCACAGGGCCAATCCAGTTCTCGTGCTTGCTGTTCTCAGCGATTAGCGGACGGATGTCCTGACCCTTACGAAGAATCTTGTCTACTACCAGGATGGCAACCCATGGTGCTAGCCAGTAACCAACGGTAAGTAGGAAGAGTTCAAACAGCTGCTTGAAGTTGTCTTCAACTGCTAGGTAAGAAAGCCCACCACCGATTACACCGGCAAGAACAACCATGATTGCGCGACGGGTCTTGAAGCCAAACTTCACACCGGCAGCAATGAACGACATGGTTCCCGAGTAGATGTTTAGTACGTTGGCCGAAACCGAACCTACTGCGATACCGATCAGTGTGAGCACCGCTAGCCACTGAGGCAAAACGGCAACAAATGCAGAGGTTGGTAGTCCATCCCCAACTACACCGGTCCACGCGATTGCTCCAACGGCCATGAGCAGTGTGGTTGCGCTGAAGTTACCCAAACCGGCAGCTAGGCCAACCGCGCGAGGCGAGCTGTTAGCTGGTAGGTAGCGGGTGAAGTCAGCAGCGAATGGAGTCCAGCCCTGGGTGTAACCGTAGGCAAGTGCAACACCAACGCTGAATGCGCCCCACTTGAAGTCAGTTCCAACCTCAACACCGGCAAGCTTGCCCTGCGAGATTACGATCACGCTTACCACAGCGAAGACTGCGGCTAGGTAGAAGAACGCGTAACGCTCAAACTTCTGGATGAAGTTGTGGCCGATGAATGCGGCTACAACCTGAACCACGATGATTATGGTCACCGAGACTGAAACTGGCAGATTAGTTAGCGAGGTTAGCGCAAAAGCACCAGAAGTGGTGTTCACGGCGAACCATCCGATACCTGCCACCAAAGTTGAGGTAGCGGCCGGGATGATGTTACCTAGTCGACCAAAAGCGGTGCGGCTAAGAACCATTTGTGGAACGCCATACTTTGGACCCCAGCTGGAGAACCAGCCGTGGGTTACAGCAGCCAGTGCGTTACCTAGAGCGACGGCAAGAATTGCCTGCCACACGTTTAGGCCAGCAAAAACCGCTAGGGCTCCGATGAATACGGTTGCGAACTCGAGGTTCGGGGACGACCAAACAGTGAATAGGTGCCACGGTTTGCCGTGACGCTCACCCGATGGAATCGGCTGAATGTCGTTGGTTTCGATTGCACCTGCCGAAGCAGGGTTTGGGTTAATAGTTGTCATAGTGAGAAAGTTACCTGTTAAGTTGCTGTTAACTTGGCGAAACGGCGTGTCGATATTAAATTTTTAGAGAAGCAAAGATATAAGCGAAACACCTTGTAACTTAGAGGCGTATGAATTCTCTAACCGCAGTGAAGACGGCGCCCCTGAATTGGGACTTCTACCAGACTGCGCGCGACAAATTTGTTGGGTCAATTACCTTAGAAATACTGGATGCCGTAAAGGGCAAGTGCGAACTGCACTGGGAAGTAGGCGAAGGCAGCTTCGAATACGAAGAGTACGTTGAGGCCTATCAAACGGCAATTTCGTTTGCGATATATGACCTCAAGCTGGCTTCGATTCACACCTCCTGCAAGGTTGACGACACCGCTACCCAAGAGTTTTATAACACCGTTGGCTTTCTGCCAGGCCGAGAATTCAACGAGGGAAAGTTTCGTTACCTTCGATTCAGTTGCGATCGCTACGACCTGGTTCGGAAAATCGCCGAAACCCTGATGGCAGAGCATCTCGATCTCGACGTTTGGTCGTTTGGCTTTGATTCGGCCAAGAAGCGCTTGGGGGTTTGCAAATATGAGGAGAATCTCATTTCCCTTTCGCGCTATTTCGTTGACCTTCATACTCTTCCCGAGATTGATCAGGTGATGCGCCACGAGATCGCGCACGCGATGGCCGGCTCGAAAGCGGGTCACAGTAAGAAATGGAAAGACATCGCCACCCGAATTGGCTACACCCACCTAAAAATTTCCGGTGATGAAATTGGTAACGCCACGGCGAAACTTATTGGCGTTTGCCCGAACGGTCACACGGTTTATCGTCATCGAAAGCCGAAGAGTCCGCTGTCTTGTTCGAAGTGTTCCCCTAGATTCGACCGCAGGTTTTTGATTACCTGGACTAGCCGCTAGTAGTGGCGATGTAGTTCACCACTAGTGTGACCACCATCCCCGCGAAGAAGTTTAGGTAGATGAACCGCTTCCAACCTCTGTTGGCGGTTTCACAGGTTTCGTCGGTGATGTTTAGGTGGGGCATGAGGATTGCGATGTAGGGGACAGCTGCTATCGCTACTAGATTGGCGGGCCAACCGAGGGTGAGCAGGTAGAAACCAGCCGATAGATACATCACTAGAGCGCTGCGTGTTGTATTTCTTGCTCCAAAGTAGGTAGCGATGCTGGCGATGCCGCCGTCGCGATCGGCCTTGATATCTTGCACGGCTCCAAAAGCGTGTGAACCCATGCCCCAGAGCATAAATGCTGCCAGCATGGCAACAACCTTGTCATCGGCGAGATTTACGTCGGTGAGCGCCAGGGCAAAAACCAACGGACCGGCGAAATGGCAAGCCGAAGTCACCGAGTCGAGTAATGGTTTCTCTTTGAAGCGCAAATGCTTGGCCGAATAGGCAACCACGGTAAACAAGACCAAACCTAACCAGAACCCAGACTGCAGATTGCCAACGAAGAGCAGGTAAACCACAAACGGTAGGCAGCTGAAGATTGAGGCCCAGATAACCGTGCGGTGAATTGCTTTCGGTAGCAGCGCGCCCTCGATGCCGCCCTTGCGTGGGTTTCGCAAATCACTTTCGTAATCGAAGACGTCGTTGATGCCATACATGAGCAGGTTGTAGGGAATCAGAAAGAACAGAGTACCGATGATAAACGTGAGGTCGATTCTGCGTTCCACGAAAAGGTAGGCGGCAGTGAAAGGGAACGCGGTATTGACCCAAGAAATCGGACGTGACGACCAAAAGATGTAATTCAACTTTGCACTCAGTTTCATTTGCTTGCCGCCTTCCAGATCGCTGGAACAAGCAGCACGGCAACAACCGTGTAGGCGAAGTCTTCAATGGGCACAGTTCCAACATAGAGGCCAATGAGTTTTGCGGTGTCGTATTGAACAATTCCCATGACGATAATGAGGTTGTCGAAGGCTGCCGTGAGCACCAGCATTGGCAAGAGTAAAAATGTATTGGTGAAACATTGGTATCGGCTTTTTAAAATCCAAGCCGCTAAGCCAGCCAAAACCAAAAAAATCAAATTCATTTCACCGTAGGTCATTTTTGGCGCCTCTTGAGAACTATCGGCAACCAGGTAGCCATGATCAAAGTGGAGTAGCAGAGCACAGCTAGAAAGAAGAGTTCTTCAACGGGGAAATCAGGCGCAATCATCAGGCCGGTCAGATAGGGAGATGCGCCTTTGAAGAAGATGCCCAGATTGATTCCGGTGAAGTCCCAAATTACAAAAAAGATATAAGGGATACCGGTTGCCGCGAGAGCCGCTTTAGCGTTTTTAGTAAACGCTAGTTTGTGAGTGAAATCCAGAGCCACCAACCCGGCCAGTGCCACAGCCAAAGTTAGTAGGTAGATGAAATTCACTTCAGGCCGACCCAAGCGTCGTCGCTAAGTTTTTGTAATTCATTCTCGATCGGGCCATTACTCTTATCGCCAACGAGACGCTTGTAAACGAGTTCCGCGCCGATAAGACACATCGGAAGCCCGATACCAGGAACCGTGTGGTGGCCGGCGTAATAAAGTCCCTTGACCTTCTTGCTCATGTTCGCTGGGCGGAAGAACGCACTCTGCTTGAGCGTGTGAGCCATGCCGAGCGCGGTTCCCTGCCAAGCGTTTAGCTCGGTCACAAAATCACGGGGACCCATGCTGTGGCGAACGACGATGCGTTCCTGCAAATCTGGGATATCACACCAGGTTGCAATTTGGTCGATGATGTCGTCGGCTGCCTTTTCAAACTTTTCGTCTCCGCGACCACCGATGCTCGGGTCGGCAGCAATCGGCACGAGCACGAACAGGTTCTCGTAACCGGCTGGAGCAACGTTCGGGTCGGTTTTGCTCGGGTTGCAGATGTAGAGGCTGGCCGGGTTAGGAACCTTGCGCTTGCCGTCGGCTTTGTGGAATACCTCGTCGAAGTTCTTACCCCAGTCTTTGGAGTTCAAAAGCGTGTGGTGTGCCAGCTGTGGAAGTGCGCCCTTCACGCCGAGCATGAGAAGCATCGCTGAAGGCCCTGGTTCGTGCTTGTCCCACCACTTCTGCGGAAGGGTTTGTTCGTTGGGGTTCAACAGCTGAGTTTCAACGTGGTGAAGATCCGCGTTACCAACCACAACATCGGCAGGGTAGAAGATGTCGCCCACCATAACGCCGGTGACTCTCGACTTTCCTGCTTCCGGTAGCGGAATCTCACCAATCATGGTGAGTTCGTCGGCGCCTTTTGAGGTAACGATCTTGGTTACTTTCGAGTTGCAGTGAACTTTGGCGCCGTGCTTCTTGGCCAGGTTTTCAATCGCCTGAATGATTGTGTAAAAACCACCCATCGGGTAGAAAACGCCTACGTTCATGTCTACGTGAGACATCAGGTGATACATGCTCGGGGTGTTGTATGGGCTGGCGCCTAGGAACACGGCAGGGAAGTTGAGCACCTTGCGCAGGCGATCGTCTTTCACGTGCTTCGAGGCGAATGTGTCTAGAGAAGTGAGTAGGTGCGACACGAAGGTTGCGGCACGTTTCAGAACAGCTGGGTTCGTGAACGACTTGGTGTTCTCGAAGTTGGTATATAGAAAGTGATCAATTGAGATGTTGTAGGTGTCTTCGGCCGAGTCAACATACTTCTGCAGCTGTTTGCCGGCGCCAGGCTCGATGCTCTCAAAGAGCTTGATGTTGTCGGCTAGTTTTTCACGAATAACCAAAACCTCTTTATCTCCCTCATTGCGAGTTTGATAGGCAGGGTCTAGGCGAACGAGGTTTAGTTCCCGATCGGCCGTTGTGCCCATGAGCTTGAAGAACTGCTCGAATGCACCCGGCATGAGATACCAGCTCGGGCCGGTTTCGAAAAAGAAGCCGTCTTTCTCGAAGGTGTAGGCGCGGCCACCGGTGCGCTCGCGGGCTTCTAGAACAGTAACTTCCATGCCACTTTTGGCCAGCAACGCGGCCGTTGATAGGCCGGCAATGCCGCCGCCGATAACTACTGCTTTTTTCATTTAGGCATCCATCCGAACGTTACGCGAGTGACCAGTACGATTTTGAGCCAGTCCGGAACGCGAATTCGGGTGGTCATTAATTTCTTAGCTGGGGTAATTGATATCAGGTCGTTTAGAGTCTGAAAGAGCATTTGCGCGCTACCAACGGCCCGTTGCGCACCCTTCGGCAGAACCCGAACCGCTTTGGCGGCAGTCTTCAATTCACGGCGAATGTCG
>CAIJWY010000228.1 GCA_903824455.1 uncultured Micrococcales bacterium | reverse complement strand
TCTTCGAGCTCTTGGGTGTTGTTAACCAGATAGTCGGCTTGAGACCACTCTTCTTCGCTACCGAAACCCCATTTGACCAAGCACACTTCGATGCCGTGCTCTCTTGCGCCTTCAACATCGTGGATTCGATCGCCAATGAGTATCACCTTGGTGAGGTCGGCGTTGATTCTTTGTAGTTCTTCGAGTGCGTAAGTAATAACGTCGGTCTTTGTGTTTCTGGTCTGGTCGTTCGTTGCGGTTCCCAAAACATCAAAGTATTTGAGGAAATCGTAATGCTCGCCAACCAGCCTGGTTCCTCGTTCAGCCTTTGAGGTTGCCAGGGAATTGGTGATTCCAGCAGCTCTCGATTTCTGGATGGTTTCGATGATACCGGGGTAAAGGTAGCAGTTCAGTGCTCCGCCCAGGTTTAGATAGAATTCGCGATAAACAGCAATACATTCTTCGACCTTTTCCGGTTCCAGCTTGAGAACATCTCTAAAGGTGGTTCTGAGAGGCGGGCCCATAAATGGTTTCATCTGCTCCGCTGTTACTTCAGGCATTCCGAGCGTTCGAAAGGTGTGGTTGAAAGACTCGAAGACTCCGGGAAAGGAGTTGATGATGGTGCCATCGAGATCCCAAAGAATTGTGGTGTATTTGGTCATTTGAGTCGATGTTTCGACTCAATTGCTTGACCCCAATAGGTTGAACCAATAACCAAAACTGCTCCTAGTGCTCCGATGGCACCAATGAGTTCCCCGCCGATAGTTATGGCGATGATGGTTGCCCAAACCGGTTCGGTGCCAAGAAGCAGACTGGCTCTGGATGCCGAGGTGTGCTTGACGGCCCAGTTCATGCCGATGAATGCGAACGATGTGCAGAGCAGTGAGAGAAACAGCATCGACGCCCAGTTGCCGGCGTTGTAGGTGGAAGCGGTGTTGATTGCCGCGACTGGATTGATGATGAGCATGATTAGCCCCGAGGTTGAAACCATCACGGTGGTTAGGTTCACCGGCGAGAAGGTTTTTCCTTGGGTTAGGCGCCCAAGAATCACGAAGTGAAAGGTTCTAATAATCATGGCGATGAACATGAATAGGTCACCGATGTTTGGTTCAACAAAACCGTTTCCCATGATGAGCAGGGCAAGGCCGATAACGGCAACGCTCGTGGCAATAAAGAACTTGTATGGAAGCCAGTTCTTTCGCCAAGCACTTTCGAGAATCGGAACGGTAATGATTGCGAGGGCAATGATTAGCCCGCCATTGGTGGCGGAAGTGAAGTGAACGCTATAGGCCTCAAGGTTGAGAACCACGGTTTGGCTAATACCAAAAGCGATACCCATGATCCACTCTTGCTTCTGAAACTTATCCCGCTTGAAGAGCCAGTAGGCCCAGAGACCAGCTGCGGCAATAACGAAACGAATTGCCATCATTCCGCCGATTGACCCCATATTGCCGAGGTCTTTCACAACCAGGTAGGTGGCGCCCCAAAAGGCTGCAACGACAAGTAGCATGAAATCGCCCGCACTTAAGAGTGCTGGCGATTTCATAGACATTGGCTAAGTCTAGTTGCGAGTGCTCCGGCGCTTTGAGCGAAGAACTATCAAACCAAGCCCAATCATTACAAGAGCTAGTGCCGCTACGTCGGCTAGTCCTTCGGCTGAACCACCAGTGTTAGCGAGATCCTCGGATACGTCATCGGTTGGAATGTCACCGCTGAGGCTTCCCTCAGGAGCACCTTCAACCACTACGCCGCCGCCAACTGTGGTGGCAAAGTTGTCGAAGTTGGTGACTCGATAACCTGAGAAATTGATGTAGCTGTAGATGTAGTTAGCCGCTAAGAGTGAAGGCGCTGATTGGTTCAGCATCCTGAAACTGGCCTCGGGCTCCAAATTGATATGGGTTCCTTCCGAAGTACTTGGGTAAACCTCCACGCCAATGTCGAAAGAAGTTTGGGTAACGCGATCGATGGTGAAAATGATGTGGTACCAATCGTCTGGAGAAGCGCCTCCAAGTAGTTGCGGGAAGGTTGTGGTCTTAACCGTGGTAACCCCAACGTTGTCGCTTCCCCAGAGTCCGTTGGTGTCTACTGATTCGTTGTGGAAAACAAAGCCGCCACCGTGAACGGAAATTCCTAGAGCGTCAATCGGCCTGAACGGGCCGATGCTTGAGTTGTCGGTCTGAGCCGATGGGGTGGTTGCGGTGAAACCAAAGCCGCTGTAGCCATTCGGGCCGGTGCTCTTCATGAACGAGGAGAAAGAGTATGAACTGCCCACCGGGCCAATAGTGAATTTGGCTTTCGGTTGAAACACGGCGTTTGCGGCATCATCATGGGTGGAAATCGAACCTGAGTTACTGATACCCCCATCGGAAACCTGATCCACTGTTCCACTAGCAACATAACTCTGGAAGTCGTTGGCAAGTTGGCCAGGTGCGTCGAAATTGTAGGAGAGGGTGGTGGTTCCAGTTGCCGCTGCCATTTGCGCCGGGGTTAGCGAGGCTAAAACACCAATAGTTAGTGCTGCGGAGAGCCGAGCAATCTTTGTAAAGTTCATGAACAAAGTTTAGATGCGAAAAGTTTGTTTAAATGTTCGGGAAAGAGAAAGCCCCGATTGCTCGGGGCTTTCTCTTTGTGCGGAGACGAGAGGATTTGAACCTCCGAACCCCTTTCAGGGTTACCTCGTTAGCAGTGAGGCGCACTCGACCAGGCTATGCGACGTCTCCAAGTACGGGTTTAAGTTTAGCCGATTTTGGGGTGAGTTTAACCCGAGCAGGTCTTGGTCGCTGAGTTGGTTCCGATCAGCCAATCGAGGGTGTCTTTGTCGTCGGGGTTGGTACTGGTGCCATCTGGGTTCGATGTTCCGTAGCCGGTGTTTTTGCCGCTAACCAAGATTGGTTCGTCTTTGATGAGTTTGTCGAAAACGATTTGTGCTTTGTCTGCGGTGAGGCCAACGCGTCCTTGGTAGGGGGCGGGTAATCCGGTGTGGCTCGGTACTTGGATGAAGGTGATCTTGTCGAGGTCAACGCTTTTTAGGCTCGATGCGATTGACACCATGGTTCCAACGTCGCTCAGGCTTGAAGAAAGAGTCATGTTTCTGGCTGCTGCGTTGGCAAGTGAGTAGAGCTGAATTGGGTTGGTGAGAACGCCGCCGTTTTTGATTTTGCGCATCAGTGAGGTTAGGAACACCTGCTGGTTAGAGATTCGTCCGAGGTCGGAACCGTCGCCAACGCCGTGGCGAGTTCTTAGGAACTGAAGAGCTTTCATGCCCTGAAGAACGTTCTTGCCTTTAGGGAGGTTGAGGAAGGTGTAAGGGTCTTTGATTGGCTTTGAAAGACAAACTTCAACACCACCGATGGCGTCGGAC
>CAIJWY010000227.1 GCA_903824455.1 uncultured Micrococcales bacterium | reverse complement strand
GGAACCGAACCGCTGATTCGCGTGATGGTGGAAGCCGCCGAGATGGGTCAGGCTCAAGGCTGGGCCGACCGCATCGCCAGGGTAGTTGAAAAACGACTCGCGCAGTAGAATCAAATTAACAACGGGCGATTCATGAAACGCAAAAATCAAAGGCTATTTGCCGTGGCGATAATACTGGCATTGACTGCCATGGTTCCCATGCCTAGCCAAGCTGCCACAAGGGTTTGCACTTCGAGCGAAAACAATTCGATACAGAGCCAGCAAAACCAGGTGAACATTCGCCAGACCAAAGTAGGCACCGACCAGCAGAAGTACAACAAAGCGCAAGGCAAGTTGAACACCGCGAACGCTAAAGTGAATGACCTCGCAGTGAAGCGCGACGCCTCAAAAAAGAAAATTGTTGACTTAGGCGTACTCGCTGCGAAGTACGCAGTTTCTAGTCCCTCAATTGCGAGAGGATATTTGGCTCAGGCGAAAAATGAATCAAACAACCTCACCAGTTTGGAAGCTCGGCTCAAACTTGCCACGACAGAGGCTGGAACCGCCAATCGCGTAGCTGCAACTGCGCTTTCGAACCTAGCTCGTAGTCAAAAGGATTTAGCCGACCAACAGGGCCGTTTAGCAACTCAGCGCTCACGCTGCCGAAGCTAGTTTTATTCAGCAACCCAGGTGAAAACACCATCGGCATTTTCCACGGTGACCTTTGCCATCGCCGTTGTGCCGTATTCGTCGGTTACTAGGCAGTTACGGCTTTCCCCAACTTTTGCAACAAACGGGTCGGGGCATTCGACCGACACATTCACCGAGCTTTTCGCGTAGGTGTCGATGATGTTTTGTTCGATGATGTTGGGATCCATGTTCACGCCTCCGCCCAGATTTTCCAGAAGCATGGCGCAACCAGCAGTGCTGGCGGCGAGAGTGATAATCAGAGCGAGTCCGGCGACTTTTCTAAACAATATTTCCCCCAGTTTTTTGTAATTCCTACAATGCTAAGACTTACGAAGCAAAACCTGCTCAACCGCGTGGTCTTTATCTTTTTGTAATACCAGGGTGGCTCGCGAGAGGGTAGGGGCAATGTTCTCGATCAGGTTCGGCAAATTGATGTTTTCCCAGAAACCTTCGGCCGTTGCTAGGGCGTCTTCGAATTCCAGTTCCGCATAGCGGTGGAAGAAGCTCTTCGGGTTAGTAAATGCGCCAGCCCTCAACTTCTTGAATCGCTCCAAGTACCAGTGCTTAATGTCGTCTGCATTGGCATCCACGAAAATTTTGAAGTCAAAGAAATCGCTGAGAGCCAGCGGCTGATCTTTCTCGGGGGTCTGCAAAACATTAAGCCCTTCGATGATCAACACATCTGGTTGGTCGATGCTGATGAACTCGTTCGGCACAATGTCGTAGGCGAGGTGCGAATAGACCGGAGCTTGCACCTTCGGTTCGCCAGATTTGATGTCGCTCACAAACTTGAGCAGCGCCTTGCGGTCGTAGCTCTCTGGGAAACCTTTTCGTGACATCAGGTCTCGGCGTTCCAGTTCGGCGTTTGGGTAGAGGAAACCATCGGTGGTGACCAGAGCAACCTTCGGAGTCCCCTCCCAACGGCTAAGAAGTTCTCTTAAAAGACGGGCCACGGTTGATTTACCCACCGCAACCGAGCCGGCAACTCCAATAATGAACGGGACCCTCTTGGCGCGCTCACCCAAAAAATTCGCTTCACTATCGTGAAGACTTTGGGTTTCGGCAACGTAAAGACTCAAAAGCTGGCTGAGTGGCAGGTAAACGTCAGCAACTTCCTGCATATCGAGCACATCACCGAGGCCCTGAATCTGTTTGATTTCTTCGGCCGTAAGTGGCTGCTGGGTACTTCGTCCCAGTTCTGCCCAATCCTGCCTAGAGATTACTACAAACGGGGATAGTTCCGTCGTGGTGGATGCGTTGCTCACTTTAGCCATCAGTCTTCAATTGTGGCGTAAATTGGTTGTTATGTGTGGAATTGTCGGCTATGTGGGTCCGAAATCAACGGTAGATGTGTTGCTTAGCGGACTCCGACGTCTCGAATACCGCGGGTACGACTCAGCCGGAATTTCGGTTATTACCGGAACCGGTTTGGAAACCCGAAAAAAAGCCGGAAAGCTCGACAACCTAATTGCCGAAATCACCGCACACCCGCTAGCCCCTGCAAACATCGGCATCGGCCACACCCGCTGGGCAACTCATGGTGCACCAACCGATGGCAATGCTCACCCGCACCTTGGCGGCACCCGCGAAAAGCTTTCGCTAATTCACAACGGAATCATTGAAAACTTCTCGGAACTAAAAGCCGAGCTCTTAACTGACGGAACCCGCTTTGCTTCAGACACCGACAGCGAGGTGGCGGCTCACCTAATCGCGCGCGAGTACGACAAGAGTGGCGACTTGGTTTTGGCTTTCCGCAACGTGGTTAACCGACTGCACGGTGCATTCACAATTCTGGTAGTTCACGAAGATCAGCCCGATGTGGTTTTGGCTGCCCGCCGCAACGCTCCCCTGGTGATCGGTCTTGGCGATGGTGAGAACTTCCTCGGCTCCGATGTAGCAGCATTCGTCGAGCACACCAAGCGAGCAATTTCGGTTGGCCAGGATGAAATAGTCATCCTACGTTCGAACTCGGTAGAGGTAATTGGCTTCGACGGCTCCCCGGTAACTTCCGAAGAATTCACAGTTGACTGGGATGCTGCGGCTGCCAGCAAAGGTGGATGGCCTTCGTTCATGGCTAAAGAAATTGCCGACCAGCCGCAAGCCGTGGCTGACACCCTGATGGGTCGAATTGACTCAGACGGACAAGTGAGAATCGCTGAGCTTGAAAGTTTCACTGCCGACGAAATCAAAAACATCGACCGAATAGTGATTGTTGCCTGCGGGACAGCAGCCTATGTTGGGGATGTCATAAAGTACGGCATTGAAAAGTGGTCGAGAATTCCGGTTCAGGTTGAACTCAGCCACGAGTTCCGTTACCGCGATCCGGTGGTTACGAAGAACACCTTGATTGTGGCAATCTCGCAGTCGGGCGAAACCATGGATACTCTCATGGCGACTCGTTACGCACGTGAGCTCGGTGCCAAGGTATTGGCGATTTGCAACACCCAGGGAGCAACTCTTCCTCGAGAGTCAGATGCCACGATTTATACTCACGCCGGGCCAGAAGTAGCCGTGGCATCGACTAAGGCTCTGGTAGCTCAGATTACCGCTGGCTATCTCTTGGGCCTCTACCTTGCCGAAGTTCGAGGGGCCACACCGGTCAGAGAATTGCATCGCCTAGGTCGCGAACTTCTAAAAGTTCCAGCGCTAGTTAGCGATGTAATCGAGAATCTAGTTCAGGTCAGAGAACTTGGCAATGACTTGGCCAACGCCAAGTCGGTTCTGTTCCTAGGTCGTAACGTTGGATTCCCAGTGGCTATGGAGGGCGCACTAAAACTCAAGGAGCTGGCCTACATTCACGCCGAAGGTTTTGCCGCCGGTGAATTAAAGCACGGTCCGATTGCACTTATTGAAGAGGGTCAGCCGGTGATCGTAATCGTGCCGAGCCTTCGCGATTCGGATAGCTTGCACCCGAAGGTGATTTCAAACATTCAGGAGATTCGCGCTCGCGGTGCCAAGGTGATTGCTATTGCCGAAGAGGGCGACACCGAAGTGGGTCAATGGTCGGAGCACGTAATCTTTGTGCCACAAACCGAGCAACTTTTCGCAGCAATTCTCACCGTGATTCCGCTTCAGGCATTTGCTATGGCACTGGCCGAAGCCAAGGGTCTCGATGTGGATCAGCCTCGTAACCTGGCAAAATCGGTCACGGTAGAGTAGCCGAACTCATGGTGCTAGGTGTGGGAGTGGATCTGGTGAATGTCACCAGATTCGAAGAGCACGTCTTAAAACAGCCAAAACTTTTGGAACGGCTGTTTGTGCCTTCTGAGCTTGATGCTCCAATCAAAACCATTGCCGGTCGCTTTGCGGCAAAGGAAGCCTTGATCAAGGCTCTGGGTGGCTCCGATGGAGTGGCTTGGCACGAGGTAGAAGTTTCAAAGAATGCTTCCGGCAAACCGTTTATCAGCACCAGCGGGCAAACTGCGGAAAAAGTTCGCGCCGCCGGCATTAGCCAGCTTCACCTTTCAATTAGCCACGACGCCGAAATGGCGGTTGCGATGGTGGTTGCCGAATGAGAACCCTTCGAATCAACTTAGATGCCATCGTTCACAACCTAGACGTGATGAGGGCCAGGGCCAACGGCGCCAAAGTGATGGGTGTCGTCAAAGCCAATGCCTACGGACACGGTGCCATCCCGGTTGCCAAAACTCTTGAACGCGCCGGGGTCGATTACCTTGGCGTTGCCGATGTTCGTGAGGCGCTTGAACTTCGCGATGGCGGAATTCAAAGCCCGATTTTGGCTTGGCTACACGACCCAGCCGATAACTTTGAGACGGCGCTCACCGCAAATATCGATCTCTGCGTTGCAAACCTCGGTCAGCTTCAACGCATTGCCAAGGCTGCTGCCGTGACCTCGGTAACTGCCAAACTTCACCTCAAGATCGATACCGGTTTGGGTCGCAACGGTTCCACCGAAGCCGACTGGACCGAACTTCTCGAAGCGGTGCAGGCGCTTGGCGAAAGTGTTTCCGTAATCGGAATCTTTAGCCATCTATCCACCACCAGCCACGTCGAAGACCTAGCGCAAATCAAAAAATTCGATTCGGCTGTCGCCGAAGTAAAACGAATCGGCTTGACCTTCGAGTTTCGCCACCTAACCGCATCCGATGGTTCGCTGGCTTACCCTGAAGCGCACTATGAGATGGTGCGCATCGGTGCGGCGCTCTACGGGCTCGACCCGTTCTCAACCAACCGCTCTGCCGAATTCGGCCTAATTCCCGCAATGACCGCGGTTAGCCGGGTGGCTCAGGTGAAGACCGTTCCGGCGGGTCACGGGGTTAGCTATAACTTCCTGCACCGAACCGAAAAGGAAACCTGGCTCGCACTTGTTCCAGTTGGCTATGCCGAAGGTCTACCTAGGGCAGCCACGGGTAAGGCAGAGGTTTCGATATCCGGTAAGCGCTATGCAATCAAGTCGCAAATTGCCATGGACCAGTTTGTGCTCGATGTTGGAAACGACCCAGTCCAGGTTGGCGATGAGGTTGTGATCTTTGGAGACGCAAGCCTCGGAGTTCCAAGCGCCGACGATTTGGCTGCTGCCGCCGGCACCATCAACTACGAGATTGTTACCCGAATGGGTGGCCGCTTCCAGCGCGAATACGTTGGAGAAGGTCTGTGAGCAAAGAGCTCGCCAAACTACAAATTTCCACCGCGGAAGAAATGAAGGAGTTTGGTATCAGACTTGCCAGCGTCTTAACAGCCGGAGACCTGGTAATTCTCACCGGCCCAATTGGAGCGGGAAAGACCACTTTCACCAGGGGAGTAGGCGAAGGGCTCAAGGCCATCGGAAATGTTTCCAGCCCAACCTTTGTAATTGCCAGAACTCACAAACGCGAGAACAGCGATGTTCCACTGGTTCACGCCGATGCCTACCGGCTTTCTTCGGTTCACGAATTCGACGACCTAGACATCGACATTAAACACTCCATCGTATTGGTGGAATGGGGTCGCGGTTTCGCCGAAGAGTTGGCGGATTCTTGGCTCGACATCGAGATCGAAAGAGATCAAACCGGCGAGAGCGAAGTGCGCTGGGTAACCGTGGCCGCCGTTGGTGCACGTTGGGAAAACGAGGGGTTGTTCGCATGACTCTGATTCTTGCCATCGACACCTCTTTCGGAACCAGCGTTGCGCTAATCGAAAATGGTCGGGTTCGTGCGGAACACAACGTGCCAGACACCATGAAGCACGCCGAGCTAATTGGAAGCTCGATTGCCGCTGTGCTGGAAAAGGCCTCGGTTAACCCGAACCAGTTGATGGCAGTTGTTGCTGGCCGTGGCCCGGCACCGTTCACCGGACTGCGAGTTGGTATCGCAGCTGCCACCATGTTTGCCGCCGGGCTTGGCATCAAGCTTTACGGAGCGGTGAGCCTCGACGCGATTGCTTTGGCCGCGTTGAAATCGTCGACGGCAACAGTCAACGAACCACTGCTGATAACCGCCGATGCCAGGCGCAAAGAGGTTTACTGGGCTCTCTACTCTGGTCTCAACGAGCACGGTTTGCCGATTCGGGTAGATGGCCCGGGGGTCATGAAACCGGCCGAACTCGAAGAGTACTTGGTTAACCGAAACGTTCACCCGAGCAGAACCGGGCTTCCGATAAGTGCCGCCAATCTCGGGTTACTGCTGGAGGCTCAGCTTCGAGCGGGCAGTGCCGGCGAAGATGTTTCGGCGCTATACCTTAGAGCCGCCGATGCCGTGGAGCCGAAAGCCAGAATCGGCAAGGCGGTAAGCGGATGATCAAGATCTTGCCGGCCGAAGAGCAAAACATCTACCAGATGATGGTTCTCGAACAAGCCTGCTTCGGATCCGATGCCTGGACCGAAGAGTCGATTCGCTACGAAATGCTGGCCGACCACACCCGCTACTTTGTGCTGCTCGATGGTGAAACAATTCGGGGCTATGCGGGTCTGAGTAAAATCCCTGCCAGCAATCAAGCCGACATTCAAACCATCGCGGTTGACCCGGCTCTGCGCGGCCAGGGTTATGGCCGAAAGCTGATGGAGAAACTTCTCAGCGAAGCCCAAAACCTTCAGGCCACCGAAGTCATTTTGGAAGTTAGAGCTGATAACCCGGTTGCCCAAAGTCTCTATTCGTCGATTGGGTTTAACCACATCGATACTCGCAAGCGCTATTACCAACCCGACGACGTTGACGCTTGGATCATGCGCGCGATGATCGCTGCAGGAACTAATACCGAACCGGTGGTTCTCGGCATCGAATCTTCCTGCGACGAAACCGGTATCGGAATTGTGCGAGGGAGCACACTGCTGGCCAATGTGATTTCGTCGTCGATGGATCAGCACGCCAGATTCGGCGGTGTAGTTCCCGAGATTGCCGCCCGCGCTCACCTTGAGGCACTTCGGCCAACTCTCATGCAGGCACTTCACGACGCCAAACTTTCGAT
>CAIJWY010000226.1 GCA_903824455.1 uncultured Micrococcales bacterium | reverse complement strand
GCCGAAGCTTGCCTTTGAGCCAGGACGCGCCATCGTTGGCCGCGCCGGAGTCACTCTTTACAGCGTGGGCACCGTGAAAGATGTAAAACTTAGCGACGGTCAAGTTCGCAAATACGTTTCGGTCGACGGCGGTATGAGCGACAACCTTCGCGCAGCTTTGTACCAAGCCGAGTACAGCGCGCGATTAGTTTCAAGAGTTTCATCGGTAAAGCCTGCTCTGGTTCGGGTGGTTGGAAAGCACTGCGAGAGCGGCGACATCGTGGTTCGCCATGACTATCTACCTGGCGACGTTAACAACGGAGACATCATTGCGGTGGCAGCGACCGGAGCTTATTGCTTCTCACTTGCCAGTAATTACAACTACTTACAGCGCCCGCCAGTTGTGGCAGTGGCCAAAGGTAAGGCACGATTGATAGTGCGTGGAGAAACTGAGACAGATCTGCTGTCTCGCGACGCGTGTCTCGAGAAGGACTCAAAGTGATTGAATACCGTCCGCTGCGTATAGCGCTACTGGGAGCTGGCACCGTTGGTGGTCAGGTCGCTCGCTTACTCCTCGAGAACAAAAATGAATTGGCTGCTCGTGTTGGAGCCGAACTAGAACTCATCGGTGTCGCGGTGCGCGACCTAAAGTCCAAGCGTGATCCTGCAATTCCAGTGTCACTTCTAACGACCGACGCCGAAGCCCTAATTCTTACCGCCGACATCGTGATCGAGGTGATGGGAGGTATTGAGCCAGCTCGAACCCTAATCCGTCAGTCACTCCTTGCCGGTGCCGACGTGATTACCGCCAACAAGGCACTTCTCGCTCAACACTCCACCGAACTCTTTGACGTTGCCGAGCAGGTTGGCGCTCAGCTCTACTATGAAGCGGCTGTGGCAGCTGCCATTCCGATTATTCGTCCGCTGCGCGAATCATTGGCCGGAGACAAAGTTACCCGCATCATGGGTATCGTCAACGGTTCCACGAACTACATCCTCGACCGAATGGATTCCGAGGGGCTGACTCTCGAAGCCGCCATGGTTGAAGCAACCGACCTTGGCTATTTGGAAGCCGACCCGAGCCTCGATGTTGAAGGCTATGACGCAGCGCAGAAGGTGGCCATTTTGGCATCGCTGGCTTTCCACACCGAAGTAGATCTAAAGCTGGTTCACCGCGAGGGAATCACCGGAATCACTCCGTCACAAATCGCCAGCGCTCGGGAAAACGGATACGTTATCAAGCTGCTTGCTGTTTGCGAAAAGATTGAGGCAGACGAAGACGGAGAGGCCGGTGTTTCGGCTCGCGTCTACCCAGCCCTGATTCCTAGAGAACACCCGCTGGCTTCGGTTCGCAAAGCTTTCAACGCTGTTTTCGTTGAGGCCGAAGCCGCCGGCGAGCTGATGTTCTACGGCGCCGGAGCCGGTGGTCCACAGACCGCTTCCGCAGTGCTGGGAGACTTAGTTTCGGCGGCCAAGCGTCACGTTATTGGCGGTCCCGGCCTGGCCGATTCTGCTCACGCCGATTTGCCGACCCTACCGATCTCGCGCATCACCACCAGCTACCAAATCGCCCTAGAGGTAAAGGACCAGCCTGGTGTTTTGGCCGAGGTCGCCAACATCTTCGCCACTCACAACGTTTCGGTTGAAACCGTTGAACAGTCGATCGCCAACAAGCGCTCTAACCCAACCGCTCAGCTACTCATTGGCACTCACGACGCTAAAGACTCTGCTCTGACCGCTGTTGTTCAGGCACTTTCGACCTCAAAAGTGGTCGATTCCATCACTTCGGTTATCAGAGTGGAAGGCAACTAATGGCACACCAGTGGCGCGGAGTTATTCGCGAGTATTTCGATCGACTAGATGTTGATGCGAATACCACCATCATCACGCTCGGTGAGGGTGGAACTCCGCTCGT
>CAIJWY010000225.1 GCA_903824455.1 uncultured Micrococcales bacterium | reverse complement strand
GTGCTCGCAAAAGATACCGATGGCCGCGGGGCAAATGTTGTGGTTGAAGCAACCGGCCGCCCAGACGTAATGGCAACAGCACTCGAACTAGCCGGCTTCAAAGGACGAGTTGCTTACATCGGGATTGATGTTGGCAAGTCGGCTCCGGCCCAGCTTGGCCTTATTCAGTCGAAGGAACTCACCATCACCGGATCGATTGGTTCACCAGGTGTTTGGGAAGAGACCATTCGCTTCATGTCGACGAAAAACATCGACCTGTCACCGTTGGTTACCGCTCGGTTTGCTGTCGACGAAGCACTCGGTGCGGTGGAAGCAGCCCAGAACCCGATGAGCAACATCAAGGCCCACATTGAATTCAACGCCAGCATCTAGCTAGCGCGAAAAAGTGGGGCCGTCCTTTGGGCGGCCCCACTTTTTTGTCTTCTTGAGAGGAAGTCTGTTTTTACTTTGGAAGAATGTTTGCCTTGCGGTAAGCCTCAACGTTTGAGAAGAAACTCTTTGGGCTTGACCGGAAGTTCAGGAAGCCTGCTTCACGCGACTTAGTCATGTCGGTAAAGCACTCAATCTGACGACCGAGGTCGCTGTCGCTGTGCCACCATGACGCAAGCTTGGTCACATCTGAAACTGCCAGGTTATGTTTCTTAGCAATTTCTTCCCAAACCGAGGCAGCGTCTTTCATCTGCTCTTCGAGTGGCTGGAAGTGCGACTCCTTTGGCCCTTCGTAAGGAAGACCAAAGTGCTCTGCAATCTGAGGCCACATCCAACGCCAGCGGAACGTGTCACCGTTTGCAATGTTGAACGCTTCATTTTCGCCAGCCTTGTTGGTGGCTGCCCACACTAGCTGCTCACCGAGCAGGTCGGCATCGGTAACGTCGACCACGCCATTCCACGACTGGGTTGAACCAGGGTAGATAAATGGCTTGCCAAGTGCTTTTTGAATTTCCGCATAAACCGAAAGTGTCAGCACCATGTTCATGGCGTTGTCTACGGCAAATCCAAAGATCGTGTGAGAGCGGTGAACACTCCAGGTGAATCCCTGATCTTTAGCTGCGGCGAAGAGCTCATCTTCCTGCGTGTAGTAAAAGTTCGGAACATCTAGGCGAGGTTCGTCTTCGTGGAATGGGGTTTCGGCCATTACCGCGTTGGCATAGTTGTCGAATGGGCCAAGATAGTGTTTCAAACCCGTCTGAAGTGCCACGTGGCGAACTCCGCCATCGGGTTTCAAGCCAGCCAGTAGGTTGCGAATCGTGGCACCGTTGACCTCAATGTTCTCGGCTTCTGAATCCTTTTTGATCCAGGCGGTCATGAAAACGATTTCTGGTTTCAGACCTGCAAGAGCAGTTTTGACTTCAGCTGCATTTAGTAGATCGGCCTTAATGTGGTGAACGCCGACTGGGAGACCTTCGGTTCTGCGCGACAAACCATGCACTTCCCAGCCAGCTTTCATGAGCTGATTGGCAATTACTTGACCTGAGATTCCAGTAACACCAACTACGAGTGCTCTACCGGGTGAATTGTTGCTCATCTTTAGTATCTCCATTTCATGCTGGTGTTCACTTGAGATGAACGATACCAGTATTTTCGAACTTTGATTCCGTTGAAAAATAACATTCTGAAAAAGCTTGATCTCAGGCTTGATTTTGCCTAGCTGCCAGAAGTATTCACTGAATCAGCGGATAGTTTCCCCAAGCCGCGGGCCAAAAGCGTCACTTAATCGTTATCGAAAGTGGACCTAAACACCATATTCGTTTTATAAAGTAGGACTCAACACATGTTCACTCTTATAGAACTGAACTAAGGTACGAAGGAGTTCCGATGGCACAGAGAAGTGCGGC
>CAIJWY010000224.1 GCA_903824455.1 uncultured Micrococcales bacterium | reverse complement strand
CAACGAGTTAGTGCCACAGGAAGATCCGAGAGAAGACCTGCTCCTAAAAGCCGGGCTTCTGTAAGGGGTAATGATGGAAGAGTTCGACGAAAACACACCGATGTTCGCCATCGCAGTTGCGGCCGAGCTGGCGTTCATGCACCCGCAAACCCTGCGTCAATACGACCGCATGGGTTTGGTCACGCCGGTGAGAACTGGTGGCCTCTCTCGCCGCTACACAATGCGAAATGTGGTGCAACTTCGAGAGATTGCCAGGCTTTCAACCGAAGGTGTGAGCCTTGAAGGCATTCGACGAATTTTGGAACTGGAAAACAGCAACAGTGAACTGCTCCAGCGCGTTCGTGATTTGGAAACGGCGCTCGCCAACGAACTAATGAATCGTCCGGGAGCCCGTGTTTTTGCTGCTGGAGAAACCGGCATCGAGAGCCTAGCTCGAGGGCAGCGCCCCGCGCGCAACACCCAGGTTGTTCTGTGGAGATCTCGATAGAACACCAACTTTCCATCAAATATTCGCGAAAGCGAAAAAGGGAAGAGTCTGGTTGCAGAAATAACTAGACTTTTGGCATGTCTAATAACAAAGCAGATAATCGTTCCTATGGTCAGGGAGCAAGCGGCGAAGTAAATCCAACGCCTCGACCCAAGGTCGGCTTTTGGACAAAAGCCCGCTACAGCTTCGACAACTCTATTGCCAAGTCAAGCGCGTTCGTCTTTTACCTTTTCCTAGCTTTTGCTTTGTTGTCGGTCTTTGTAGTCCTGACAAAGTACACGCTTTATTCCCTTCCGGGAATTCTTCCTGAGGGAACACTGCCTCCAAAACCGATTGGTCTAGAAAATTTCTTTGACTGGTTTGCATCTCTATACACCCCGCAGCCCCCTCAGAACTGGGCTGATCGAGTTGTATTCATTCTCAATTGGGTCATCACAATCAGTATTGCCGCCAGCGTTACAGCGTTCTTTGTTGCAGCAATCAATCGAGCCTTCGCCAAGCTGCGCAAAGGTAAAAGCCCGATCATCGACAGCAATCACACACTCATTCTTGGATGGTCAAACCGCGTCTTCCCCATCCTTAAAGAACTGGCAGCTGCAAACGCGAATGCACGCAATGCAAGAGTCGTTATTTTGTCGAACCTTGAGCGCGATTTCATGGAGGACGAGATTGAATCTCGTGCCGAAGGCTTAGGCAAACTCAAGGTAATTACTCGATCTGGGGATCCAACAAATCCAACGGACTTAAAGCGACTAAATCTATCGAACTCAAAGTCGGTAATCATCCTAGATGCCGACGAAGCCGGCGACGCAACCGTTGTTTCCACTGTGCTTGCCGTCAAGTCGGTCAACACGAATCCAAACCTAAAGGTGATCGCCGAGCTAGACGACGCCAACACTTCAGAAGCTCTAGTAAGTGCAACCAACGGTCAGGTCATCGCCATTCGTTCACATGATGTGATCGCTCGAGTGACCGCTCAGGCTAGCCGCCAGCCAGGTCTTGCAGCGGTTGCACTGGATCTTCTCGATTTTGGCGGTGACGAAATCTACTTCCAGGCGGTGCCTGCCCTGGCGGGCAAAACCTACCAGGAAGCTCTTGTTTCCTTCAATGAAGCCAGCATCATCGGCCTGGCTCACGCCGATGGAAGCCTTGAGTTGAACCCAAAGGGAACGACCAAACTCAAAGTCGACGACAAGATAATCGCGGTTGCCGAAGACGACGACAAGGTTGTTTACACCGGACCAACCGACCCAGTGGTTAAAGCTAAGCCGGCGGTCAAGAAAGTTCCTGCTCGAAAAGCGGAACACATGCTGATTATCGGCTGGTCCGGTATGGGTCGAACCATCCTTGCCGAACTAGCACCTTTCATGGTGAAGGGTTCAACCGTTCACATCATCGGGAAAAAGGATTACACCAAGCGAGCCGAAACCGAGAACCTCAACTTTGGTAACTTAAAAACCACATTTGCCTACACCTCTGGCGACCTAAAAGACATACTCGTCGCCGCTAGCGCTAAGCACTACGATCAAATCCTGGTGCTCGGATATCGAAAAGGGGTAACGGTTGCCGATGCCGACGCGCTTACCATGCTTACCATGTTGCAACTAAACCAGCTGTTCGAGCAGGACGGCAACGGAGTAGATCCAACCCGTTTAGTTGCCGAAATCCTCGACTCTAGTAAGGCCGAAATCGCTCGCGTTGCTGCTGTTGACGACCTGGTGGTTAGCGATAATCTGGCCGCTTTGCTTATCGCGCAGATCAGCGAAAATACCGCGCTTGCTCCGGTATTTGCCGATCTGTTCGACGTCGATGGCGCTTCGCTAAACCTAAAGCCGATCGAATACTTCGCCGATCTGGGCAAAGACATTTCTTATGGTGAGCTGGTTGCCGCAGCCGGACTGCGCGGAGACAGCGCCATCGGCATCCGCATTGCCGCCAATGCAAGTAAAGACGGCACGACTGGAGTTGAGCTTAACCCGAGCAAGCACCACACGTTCAAGCCTGCCGCCGGCGATGGCTTGGTAGTTGTGGGAAACCTCGAGTAAAACTCTAAATGTAAGCGGGTCGGTGTGCGCCGGCCCTCTTCTCTTTAAACTTCTAATATGCTAACCGCAGCCGATGCCCGAGAAGCCCTCGAGGAACTTGAGAATGGCTACCAGGCCGACCAGCTCGGCTGGTTTTTCAAAACCGGGCCTGGCGAGTATGGCGAAGGCGATAAGTTTCTGGGCCTCAAGGTTCCTCAAACCAGAGAAGTATCGAAGCGCTTCCAAGCCCTATCTTTTGATCAGGTTCAGATCCTCGTCAACGATGAGTTCCACGAGGTTCGTCAACTTGGGCTGTTTATCCTCGTGTTGCAGTTCAAAAAAGCCAAAACCGTCGAAGTTCGCAAGGAGATTTTCGATTTCTATCTGGAAATTGCCAAGCAGGGACGGGTGAACAACTGGGACTTGGTTGATGGCACGGCTCCCTACCTTGGCGCCTACCTAGTTGAGACACATAACACCCTGCTACTCGGCGAACTCGCCATGAGCAACGACCTTTGGCTCAATCGTATGAGTGTGATTTTTACTTTTGCCTTCCTCAGAGCCGGAATCATTGAGCCAACCCTTTGGATGGCCGAATACCATTTGGAACACGAGCACGATCTGATGCATAAAGCGGCTGGTTGGATGTTGAGAGAAATTGGTAAATCTCACCACAAGGCCTTAGTTAGCTTTCTAGAGCAAAACTCAAACCGGATGCCTCGAACCATGCTTCGATACGCAATCGAAAAGTTCCCCGAGACCCAGCGAAAGGCTTGGCTGGCTAAAAAGTAACATCTCAAAAGCCAAAGGGGAGAAACGCGGAAATTGTCACGATTTCCTGTAACTATGGTCTAGACTTTAGGTCTAGGCGTGAGCATCCTCACACCAAAAATAAAATATCAAATTCTTGATGGGGCATAAATGCGTATTGCATCGTTTTCAAATAAATTCATCGCCACTGTAGCCGCTATTCTTGCGATGCTTCTAGCTGGCACCGGAGTAACTTCGGCCCAAGCCGCCTCAAACACCGGCAGCGTGCTGAAGTCTTCGACATTCTCAAGCACCTACGAGCTTGGTAGCACCTACACCGTGCAGGGCATGACCATTAGAAGCTTTGACGTTACACACCAAGCGTCAACCATTGATGCCACCTCACTTCGCGGTAAGGCCATCACCTTTACTGCGGCCGTAACCGGCGCAGTCAGCGGAACAAGCTACGCAAACACCTATGGATCCATCAGCTGGTATTCAGATGCAAACATGAATTCCTATATCAGCCAGACCAGCTTTTACCCCCAGGGCGGTTTTCAAACCCCAACTTCGCTAACCGTTCCTGAAACTGCCGTAGCTGGACAAGTCAATATGACGACTAACGTGATGGCCTCAAACAACACAAACCAGTTAACCTCTGGCTCTTTCACTTTCAACTACACCCTCAAGGTCGACGGGTCTTCTCAGACCGTTGCTTCGATTGCCTCCGGTGATTCAAACCCAACCACTGGTTTTTACTCGCGAGAAACCAACACCTATATTCGAGTGAGCGGAATCACAACCGATTACACCTCGCCTGCCGGAACCTTCGACGAGTCGGCATATCTTTACGCCTGTGTTGACACAGCTTCGCTTTCTGGTTCTTCGGTCTTAACCGCCAGCCTCACCGATGGCGGAAGCCCGGTAACTTCTCCAAATTACAACTGGAATGACATCGCTACGCCTAACGGCTGGGGCAACACTTATGGAGAAACTGCAGACTTCTCAGACTCATCCTTTTCAGGGCTATTAACCGCTCGACAGATCCTGGTTAGGGCTTCAAAGGATTTCTCGACCGGCGGAACCCGTCAATGGGATCTTTCAATCAAAGATGCAAACGACGTTGAAGTTTCGACCCCTTGTAGCGCAACCGCTCCAACCCAGACTCCAACCTTGTCGCTGAACGGAAGCAACCTTTCGGTATCGGCTCCAACCGGGCTAACTAACTTCAGCACCTGGT
>CAIJWY010000223.1 GCA_903824455.1 uncultured Micrococcales bacterium | reverse complement strand
TCTTCGATCTCTCCACGTTCGGTCTTCATCTTGGTTAGGCGGTCTTCGCTTTCGCGGATTGCGTTGTTGGCGAAGCTTTCTGCCTTGCGGGAAAGCATCTCGGCACGGCGACGCGACTGGTTGATGAGGTTGGTGGCGGTGCGCTGGGTGTCTTCGGAAAGCTGAGTTGCGTTTGACTGAGCTTCGCGAGAGATGCGGTCGGCTTCACTCATTAGTTCTGCTGCACGAGTAGATGCCTCGGTGAAGTTGGCGTTAGCTTCGTCGGATACCTGCTGAGCCTGGGCAACAGCGTTCTGGTAGAGGCGAAGAGCTTCCTGCTCTGATTCGTCGCGCTTGGTCTTTAGCTCGGCTTCAAGCTCAACGCGTGCCTGAGCGGTGCGCTGGCTAAGTTCGGTGGCTAATGCACGTGCTTCTTCGGTTTCGCGGTGAACCTGGGCGCGCAATTCAGCTGAGTAGCGCTCACCTTCAGATTTGATGGCTGCGGCTTCGCGCTGGGCGGTGCCAATCTTTTCTGATGCTTCTGATTCGCGAGCCTTAGCGGTGTTGAGGATCTCGTTGCTCATCCGCTCTGCTTCAATCTTTGATTCAGCAAGTCGCGCTTCGGCTTCGGCGATAAGCTGGTCGGCTTTGGTCTGGGCTCGGCGGGTTAGCTGCTCTGATTCTGCTTTGGCGGTTTCGCGAACGCGGATTGCGTCTTGACCGGCGTCGGAGATAAGTTTTTTGGCCTGCTCTTCGGCGAGGCGAAGGGTTGACTCAAACTGGGCGCCAAGTTCGGCATAGCCAGGAGCGGTCTTCTTCTTCTTGAGCTGCTCGTTTTCGTTCTTGAGCTGCTCGATCTCGGAAGAGGCTGAGTAGTTGTAGTCGCGAACGTGGTCTAGTTCGGTGCGTAGTTCGGAAACAACGCGGTCAACTTCGTCTTTCTTGTAACCGCGCATTTCTGTGCTGAAGTTGTCTTCTGCCATGAAAGGTTCTCCTACGTTTTGTTTTAAATCTCTGGTCGCATGAATGGACCTACAAGGGAAAATCATACCCTTTTACCCGCTAAAAACATAGGTGACGTAGACTTGTCATATCCCTGCTATCACGCGCAAAAGGACTTTACCGTGTCAGAAATTACCCCAGACGTAGTTCGCCATTTGGCGGGCCTCGCCCGAATTGATGTAACAGACGCAGAAGTTGATCGGTTTACCGAACAATTGGGTCTAATCGTAGATTCAGCGGCAACTTTGAAGGCAGCGGTGGCAGGCGATGTGCCGGCCACCAGCCACCCAATTCCGATGCAAAATGTTTATCGAGAAGATATTGTTTTGGAATCTTTGACGCAGTCGGCGGCACTTTCTGGGTCGGCCGACTCCGAATCGGGTCGTTTCCGAGTTGCTGCAATTTTGGACGAGGAATAGACCGTGAACTCAGTTTTGAAACTTACTGCGGTTGAACTGCTTGAGCTTTTGCGCTCGGGTTCGATCACTTCGGTTGAACTTACTCAGGCTCACCTAGACCGCATTGCCGAGGTTGACGGAGTTGTTCACGCGTTTCTGCATGTGAATGCTGCGGGTGCTTTGGCAACTGCTGCCGAGGTTGACCGTCTTCGGGCTTCGGGTGCTGCTTTGCCTGCTCTGGCTGGTTTGCCAATTGCTGTGAAGGACAACCTGACCACCATCGATGAGCCCACTACCGCAGGTTCCAAGATTCTTGAGGGTTGGGTTCCTCCTTATGATTCGACCGTGGTTTCAAAGCTGCGAGCTGAAATGATGCCAATTCTCGGTAAGACCAACCTGGACGAATTCGCGATGGGTTCGACCACCCAGTTCTCTGCTTACGGGCCAACTTCTAACCCTTGGTCTATCGATCGCATCCCGGTGGTTCCGGTGGTGGCTCGGCTGCGGCTGTAAGTGCTTTTATGGCTCCTCTGGCGATTGGTTCAGACACCGGTGGTTCGATTCGTTACCCGGCTGCGATGACCGGAACCGTTGGAACCAAGCCAACCTACGGTGCAGTTAGCCGTTACGGTTTGATCGCTCTCGGCTCTTCGTTGGATCAGATTGGCCCGGTTGCTCGCAACGTTCAGGATGCTGCTCTACTGCACGATGTTATTGCTGGTCACGACGAGCGCGATTCAACTTCTTTACC
>CAIJWY010000222.1 GCA_903824455.1 uncultured Micrococcales bacterium | reverse complement strand
GAGATTTGCTTTGCTCACAGGATCAAGTCTACTCGCGAGCATAGGCGAGAGATTTGGCTACTTGTTGTCGTAGAAGTAGTCGCTCTTGTCGTTGCGACGCATGCGAATCGAACGAACTCCAGCAACCGCGCCTAGGCCTAAGGCTGCTGCGCCGAGAATGCCGATACCGAGATACGCCGAATCCATGAATCGGTCGGCAGGGGTTTTGATGCTGGCACGAATCAGCTTCACATCGATTGGCTGCGACTCGTTTGGATTGGCTGCTTCTAAAGGAATGGTCGACTCGGGGTCATCTGATGCCACCACCACGTAGTCCGCTTCGGCAAGATCAATTCCAGACAGCGATTGGGCGGAAGAGTTTGGATCTAAAACTTCAGGGACCTCAGGGATTCCGGTTTTTGGCGGGTGTCGGTGATGTTCTTTGCCTTGCCCTGGCACGGTGATAACCGGAGGAATGACCTCATGCTGTTCATCGTGGTTGCCTCGGTCATCGTCGCTGTCTTCATCATCGGATTCTTCTTGATCTTCAGTGAAGATAGGGGTGGGAAAACCCGAAATTGCAACCTGAGGGGTTACGGCGCTAGCAGCGAGAGGAGCTCCAAAAAGGGTGAGGAGGATGACCGAAGCTAGAACTGCTGACTTCTTGTCAAACATCGCCACACCTCCAAACGCCTAGAATTAAATGTGATCTCCTAACTAATTTAGGGGTAAGCGCCGGGAACAAAAAAGCTTTGTAGCTGGTTCACAGCAAAGACACAGAGAAGGGAAAACCATGAATCGCGTGGTTACCGTTGCCCTTCCCAGCGCCCTGGGTAAGAGACTTATCGACCTAGCACCAAGCGATTCTTCCGTTTTTCTTCGGGGCGAGCAGGGTCTGATCGGCTGGGGCGAGGCAAAACGATTTGAGGCCACCGGACCAAACCGGATTGGCGATTTAGCCACCGCCTGGAGCAACTACGTTGCCGAACTTGAAATAGATGATGCACTAGAACTTCCCGGCACCGGGCCGATCGCATTCGGCGCTATCGCGTTCGCCGATGACTCAAAAAGTTCGAGCACCCTGATCATGCCGAAAGTGGTGCTCGGTCGCCGCGATGACACCTACTGGATTACCACCGTCGACGATGCGGCCTTGCCGGAAGTAACTGCGTGGGGCGAGAACTCCCCAGTTAACTTTGGTGCCGGACGTTTGGGGCGAGAACAATTTGCCGAACTGGTTGATAAAGCTGTTGCACTGATCGAGCAGGGCTCGTTGGAAAAGGTGGTGCTGGCTCGTGACCTGATCGGTGAGCTTGCTCCCGGATTTGACCTTCGCCCAACCCTAAATCGACTTTTGAACCGTTACCCGAGTTGCTGGGTTTACTCGGTCGATGGCATGTTTGGTGCCTCACCTGAACTGCTGGTACGAGTTTCGCACTCGCAAGTTTCGGCTCGCGTGCTAGCCGGCACCGCGGCCAGAGGTACCGACCCAATCGTTGACCTAGCGATTGCCAAAGCGCTTGCCGAATCACACAAAAACCTGGCCGAGCACGAGTTTGCGGTTCGATCACTGGTGAACGCTCTCGAGCCGTTCTGCGATCACGTTGATGCCGATACCGAACCGTTCAGCATCCAGTTGCCGAACCTATGGCACCTTGCCAGCGATGTTCACGGTGTTTTGAAGTCGGAGGGCTCGGTACTCGACCTGGCCAGCGCACTTCACCCAACCGCGGCGGTGGCCGGAACCCCAAGGCTGGCTTCTTTGGAACTAATTGAAGAACTTGAGCCGTTCGATCGTGGCCGCTATGCCGGACCGGTTGGTTGGATTGGCGCCGACGGTGACGGCGAATGGGTGATTGCGCTTCGCGGAGCCCAGATCGAAGGAAATCGAATTACGGCATTTGCCGGTTGCGGTGTAGTTTCCGAATCCGATGGTCAATCGGAGCTAACCGAAACCGACTTGAAGTTTCAGCCGATACTCGGAGCCCTAAGCTAACTTCACTTCGATTAGCACGCGGCCTTTGGTTCGAAGCGCCAATTCCAACTCGACCTCGGTGTGAACCGGGATGTGCAACCAGCCATAGGTAACAGCCAGAGTTGCCAGATTCACGTTTTGAGGTGTTCTAAACAGGCGGTCAAAACTTTTTGGGGATAGCTGCTTCGCAGGTTCCAGGTTTTCGAAAATACTTCCACCGTGATCGTTGACCACGACCAACTGCAAATCAAGTGGGCCGTCTTGGGCATCGATGGTTAGCGAACCCGCGTCGTGAAGCAGGGTGAGATCGCCGATCAGCGCTCTGGTCTGGGCGCGGGTGGCCAGCGCAATTCCGGTGGCAGTTGCCACCGACCCATCGATTCCGGCTAGCCCTCGATTCGAGTAAATGTTGAGATTTCCGGCCTGCGCCCAAACCTCCGCCTCGCGAATCATTCGTGATGCTCCGAGAAAAAGATTGTCGGTGGCTTCGGTGGCCGCCCAAACCTGTTCCACGATTTCACGTCGTCCGAGTTTTTCGGAGACCGGTGTGGATAGCTGAATCTTCTGGTCTGCCACACGCCAGGCTTCCAACCACTCTCCGTCGACATCAACATCGAAGGTCACGTCGTCGACGAACATGCTGGCTCGTCGAGAAACATCGAAAAGACCCATGGCTCTGGAGCGAACCACCACCACTTCAATCTGTTCAGCGAAGAAGAGACGAACGACGGGGCGAGAAAGTGTTGGCTTACCGAAGACGATCACGCGGCCGATCCGAGCAGCGAGTTCCGGTTGTTCAACCAGAAGTTTTGGATAGCTCAGGATGGCGTTGTCGCCGAAGCGAGCACCGGAAGATGGCTCGGCGAAAATCGGCAGGCCATAGGCTTCCGCCAACTCAACCGCTCCGTCACCGGCGTTTGCTCCGGCAATTACCACGGTTGCAACCGAACCGTCGAGAATGGCGAACTCAAGTTCACGTTCGGTTTCTTCGCCGGTCGGTACCGTAACTTCTAGTTCGGCGGCATTGGGAAACGTGCCCGAAAGCGGTTCACGGAAAGCCAGGTTCAGTTGAACCGGGCCGGGCCGAGTACCGCCTAAACCAAGCGATGCCCGGATCGCGGTGGAAACCAGGGTCGGAATGTCTTCGACCTTGTTGTCTTCGGCGCTCGGGGCTTCAACATCGAACACCACTCTCACCGCATCGTCGAAAATGCCAACCTGCTTGGTGGTTTGGTTGGCACCAACCTCTCGCAATTCGTGAGGGCGGTCGGCGGTAAGCAAAATCATGGGAACGCCGGAGTGATGCGCTTCCAAAACCGCTGGGTGAAGGTTGGCTACCGCTGTTCCAGAGGTCGTGATCACGAGCGCTGGTTTACCACTGGCTAGGGCCGAGCCAATGGCGCTGAAAGCGAGCGAACGCTCGTCGAGGCGAACGTAAAGATCAACCCGATCGGCATCGGCCAGTTGGCCGGCGGCAATCGCCAACGCTTGAGACCTGGCACCTGGGGCGAGAAAGATTTGGTCGATGCCAGCGCCGCTGAAGGCCGCTAGGAGGTTACTGGCAAAGGCTTGTGCCGGAGACTCAGTCATCCTTGTCGTCATCCTTCTTTGGATCTTTGTTCTTTAGCCGATCGGCCAAGCGCCTCAAGAAATCTGGATCGTCGTCTGGGGCCAGCGATGTCGTGGCTGTGCTGCCACCGAGCGGGCGTCCCTGAATCAGATAAAGCAGCGCTCCAAAAATTGGCACGAACAGGATGATCAGAATCCAGATGCCCTTGTTTAAGACTCGAATTTCGCGAGGATTGGCGCTGGCAGCAAACACCGCAACAAAAACGGTGAGAACCACCCAGACCACGATTCCGAGGTAAATAAAACGCATAACTCCAGCCTATTGGCATGGCTAGACTTAAAAGCATGAAGAATCCGCTCTTGGTCTACACAATTGCCCGACTTGGAGTGTTTGCGGTCATTCTCACCGCCTTAATCCTGATCGGTTTCCACCCAATTTTGGCCACCGTCTTCGCCACCATGATTGCCTTCGCGCTATCGCTAATCTTCCTGAGCCGCGCTCGCGAAGCTAGCAGTGCCAAACTAGCGGCGGCTGTGGAAAAGCCAAAGCGCTCGGTCGACGAAATTCACGAAGACTAAACGAGCACCCAAAGACCCAGAGCTAGCAGAACCGAATACAAAAGAGCGGCGTAGCTGGTGAGCTTCAAAGCCAGGATGTTTTCTTTCGGAGTCTTTGCGGTTAGCACAATGAGCGTCAGTGGTATCAGTAGCAAAATCAAGGCCATCGGGAACACAAAAGCGTAAGGCAATTGAATTGCCAAATAGACGTAGCCAAGAGCTAGCGGAGACCAAATCATTAGGAGATAAAGGACCTTGGCGACGGTCTTACCAAGCCGAACCGCCAGGGTCTTTTTGCCAACGGGACGGTCGGTTTCGATGTCTCGAATGTTGTTGATCATCAATACTGCGGAAGCGAACAGGCCTAGCCCAATCGCTCCAGGGGCTGCGATCAGTTTGACTTCGGTCGAATCGAACATCGATGGAAACTGAACATAGACGGTGCCGAAAACGGCGACGATTCCAAAGAAGATGAATACCACCAATTCACCCAAGCCCGCATAGCCGTAGGGGCGCTTGCCACCGGTGTAGAACCAGGCGGCGAGAATGGCAACTGCGCCAACTCCGACTAGCCACCAAAGCTGGGTCAGCGCAATCAAGGCCAGCCCGGCCAATCCACCGAGCGCCAAAAAGCCGAAGGCAACCAGTTTTACGGTCTTTGGCTTGAAAGTGCCCGAGCCGGTTAGCCGCAGCGGGCCAACGCGGTTACTGTCGGTGCCGCGCACGCCGTCGGAGTAATCATTGGCGTAGTTCACGCCAATCTGCAAAAAGAGCGCCACCGCGAGCGCCAGTAGGGTCTTGACCCAGTCGAACGCTTGTAAGGTGTTGGCAATTCCGGAAGCCACAATTATCGGCGCGATTGCCAGTGGCAGGGTTCGAAGCCTGGCTCCTTCAACCCACAGGTTGAAATCACTTTTACGCTTGGCCAACTTTGCCTCCCAGTTTCGCCGCCAACTCGGTGAGTTCGATCAAATCGGGTTTGCCGCTCATCAGGGTTGGAAGTTTTTCCAAAACCTTCCACTCGCCAGACTTGGCCACCACACCTAGGGCAAAATGAGCCTTTGCGGCGTCGAAAGAAGTGGCATCACCAAGGGTTAGGAAACACACGAAGCTCTCACCAAATTTCGGGTGAGTGGTTGATACCGCGGCTGCGGAAACAACGCCAGCTTGTTTCATGGTCCACTCTTCAACCGACTCGAGCGAGAGTTTGTGAGCACCGGAAACCACCACGCGGTCGGCGCGACCCTTCACATAAAGTTTGCCGTCGGTGAACTGACCCAAATCCGAAGTGATGTATGGGCGCTTCACATTTGAAGCCAACGTTGGCGACTCAATCGCAATGCGGTCGTCTTCCAAAATCGAAATCTCAACGCCGTCTAACGGTTCGCCGTTGTAAACCACGCCGCCGCAAGTTTCGGCCATGCCGTAGGTGGTAACAATGTTGATGTCTTTTTTGCGGAGGGCATTGATCGTGGTTCGGTTCGGCTTCTGGCCGCCGATCAAAATGGCGTCGAAGCGTTGCAACGCCTCAAGTAATCCAGGCTCCGCATCGAGAACCTGAAACAGGCGATCGAGCTGCGTTGGAACCAGCGAGGTGTAACGGCGTTCGCCGGTCATCAGGCTGGCTGATCTGGTGAAAGCCTCAGCGGTGAAAGGCATCGACGTATTCATCAGCACCGGCTGGGTATCGGCTATTAGCGAGCGCACCAAAACCATGGCACCCGCCACAAAGTTGATTGGTAGCGCCAAAAGCCACTGCCCATTTCCACCCAGGCGTTTAGCCGACATCTTGGCTGCTGCGGTTAGCGCCTTAGCCGAAAGTTCGAGACGCTTCGGGGTTCCGGTTGAGCCACTCGACTCAACAATCAGGCCGACCTTCTCTTCAACCGCTTCGGGTAATCCGTGAACCTCGGGCAGCACGCCGTTGACCTCTGGCGAAGTGATGAACAGGCCTTGAGAACCGTCGAGCACATTGCCGAGTGCCAGCAAAGCATTAATCGGGTCGTTGGCTGGAACAAGCTGCAGTGGTTTCATCGCTGGGTCTAGAAGTGCCATGGGAAAGCCGACCAGTTTGGTTCGCGGCGTTCCAGAAACGCGTCGCGACCTTCGACGGCTTCATCGGTTCCATAAGCCAGGCGGGTGGCTTCTCCGGCAAAAATCTGTTGTCCAACTAAACCGTCGTCAACCGCGTTGAAGGCGTACTTGAGCATGCGAATCGACTGCGGGCTCTGAGCCAAAATGCGCTCGGCCCATTCGATGCCGGTTTTCTCAAGGTCCTTGTGACTAACCACCGCGTTAACCACTCCAATTTCGTAGGCACGCTTGGCATCGTATTCTTCGGCTAGGAAGAAGATTTCACGAGCCACCTTTTGGCCAACCTGCTTGGCAAGGTAGGCGCTGCCGTAGCCGCCGTCAAACGAGCCAACGGTTGAATCGGTCTGCTTGAACTTGGCGTGCTCACGCGAAGCAATACTTAGATCGGCAATCACGTTTAGTGAGTGACCGCCGCCGGCAGCCCAACCGGAAACCAAGGCGATAACCACCTTTGGCATGAACCGAATCAAACGCTGAACTTCGAGAATGTGTAGGCGGCCGCTGGTTGATTCGCCATCTTGGTATTCGTAGCCGCTGGCGCCGCGAACTCGCTGGTCGCCGCCCGAGGAAAACGCCCAGACGCCATCCTTTGAGGAAGGTCCGTTACCGGTTAGCAAAATCACGCCAACCTTGGAATCTTCGGCTGCGTGAAGCAGGGTGCGATTCAGTTCGTCGACGGTTTGCGGGCGAAAAGCATTGCGCACCTCGGGGCGGTTGAATGCCACACGAACCACACCCATCGAAACGTGACGGTGGTAGGTAACGTCGGTTAGTTGCTCGAAGCCTGGAACCTCGAGCCAAACCTGAGCGTCGAAAATCTCGGAAACCTGTTTTGCCATACTCCTAGACTAACAATGTGACCGCCAGACCAGAATTGTCAGTTCTGCTCGAGACCGCTCGAGTGGTTAGTGTGCCGTTGCTCACGACCTTTCGCGGGATAACCAATCGCGAAGCTCTTTTGTTTGAAGGCGAGACCGGCTGGGCCGAATGGTCTCCCTTTTTGGAATACCCCGACGATGAAGCGCGCACCTGGTTGCAAGCCGCTCTGGATCAGGGTTTCGGGCCAAAGCGAGAGCTTGGCGAGGTAAACCTAAACGCCACTCTTCCCGCAGTGAACGGCTCGGAAATCGAAACTCTCCTGGCCAGATTTGGCTCATTCGACACCGTAAAAATCAAAGTTGCCGAGAGCGGGCAAACTATCGGGCAAGATCTTTCTCGCGTGGCCGAAGTTAGAAGACTTTACCCGGAAGCGGCTATTCGCCTGGATGCCAACGGAGGCTTCTCGGTTGAGGAGGCTTTGGCGCTGGCGGCTCAAGTTGGCGAGCTCGATTACTTCGAGCAGCCGTGCCGAACCATTGGGGAACTGGCCGAGTTGCGAGTGAAGCTTTCGGGTGCGGTGAGAGTGGCCGCCGACGAATCGGTGCGCAAGGTTGACGATCCCATGGCGGTGGTTTACGCGGGCGCCGCCGATGTGCTGGTCTTGAAAGTGCAGCCACTCGGAGGAGTAACTCGCGCCCTTGAACTAGCAAACGAATGCGGCCTGCCGGTAACGGTATCCAGCGCGCTGGAGACAGCGGTTGGGTTACAGGCGGGTTTCGCACTGGCCACGGCACTCGGCGGAAACACCGCTCACGGGCTGGGAACACTTCGCCTTTTTGAAAACGTCGACGTGTTTAGTAATCAGGCTTTGGCGAGCGAAGATCGCCGCGAGTGGTGGCTAAAGCGTTTAGAGCGCTGTTTTATTTAAGACCCGAGTAAACGTGAAGGCCTTTGAAGAAGAGGTTCACGATTGTGAAGTTGAAGATCACCGCGGCAAAGCCAATCAGCGAAAGCCAGATCGCCCGAGCGCCGGTCCAGCCGCGAGTGGCGGTGGCGTGCAGGTAACCGGCGTAGATGGTCCAGATGATAAAAGTCCATACCTCTTTGGTATCCCAACCCCAGAACCGGTGCCAGGCTCGCTCGGCCCAAATGGCTCCGGCCACCAGGGTGAAACTCCAGAGCATGAAGCCAATCACGTTGAAACGGTAGCTGAGGTGCTCAAGCTTTTTAGATTCCGGGAAAACAGATAGCACTCGCTTGGTGAGCTTGGCGATCGACAGGTTCGACTGATTCAACCAACCCCAGCTGCGAAGCAGATACGCCACCGATAACGCAGCGGCAATGTTGAAGAAGGCCGTTGCCAAGACCGCAACGGTTACGTGGATTACCAGCCAGTAGCTCTGCAGCGCCGGCATCAGGGTCTTCACCTGAACATAGAACAGGGTGGTTGCCGAGCCTAAAATCAACAGCGCAAAGCCGGTGACCAAAACCGCAATCACGCGGATTTCCTTTACAAACCAAGCCGACAGAAAGATTCCGACGATCACCAGAGAACCCGAGATCGAGAATTCATACATGTTGGCCCAAGGCACTCGGGATGCCGCAATGCCGCGCATCACAACGCCGGCGCCGTGCAGTAGGAAAGCTAGAACGGTGATCGAAAGGGCGGCAACCTCTAACTGGCCGGCAGTCTTGCGAAGCGTTTTGTTGGCAGAAGAAAGTCTTGAAAGCTGCCAAACGAACGTGAGGAACGCCAACGTGTAAAGCGCCATGGCACCGTAAATTGCATAAACCGAATAGACATCCAGCACGGGGTCTAAAAGTACGTCTTTCACTTCTTCCTAACCTTCAAGTCGCCAGCGATTTCTTCTAATAATCCGAGTAGTTTCGGGTCATCGTTTTTAGACATTCCAGCCAGTTCAAAGCCGGTGGCAGTCTTACGCGCGAAAATTCGTCGACGGGGCGTTAGCAACGAAATGAACAAACCGAAAAACGCAAACACCGTGAACATCAAAATCCAAATCTGCATTGGGTTGTAGTCGATGTCGAGCGATGCGAAGCGCTTCAATCCGTCCCAGGTAACCGTGCCTAGCCCGTTTGGAAGTTCCGCACTATTACCAAGCTCTAACGTGATCGGTTTTGTTCCCGACTTTCCGCCGGCAACCTGTTTTAGCCCGTGAACCGATAGTTCGAAAACGTTCGACGGTATGCCGTTATCTAAACCGAGGTTGCCAACGTATACGTTCATCGACAGCAGCGGATCAACCGGAGCCGGGTATCCGGAAGTGAAAGCTCCGGTTTTTAGCTCGGCCGCAGTTGGGTAGAAAAATGAGATTACGCCAAACTGTTCGGGGTGGGCATCGGGCACCTTGATAACCCCGAGCGAGGTGTAGTTAGCGTCTTGCGGCAGGTAGACAACCGGCCCAGAAAACGAAATGTTGCCATCGCTGTCGCGGAACGTTAGCACCGGCGCGTAGCCGTTACCGGTTAGAAAAATGTTGGCTCCCGGGGCTTCCAACGGGTAATTCACACGAATCAGCGAGTCGGTGCTCTTGGTATTGGGAGCCTCGCGCAAGGAAACGAAAGCCTCAAAGTCGAGCGGGGTTCCAACGTTGGTTTTGTTTCGAAGATCGAAGGTTGCTTTGAATTGGTTGAGCTTCACACTAAACGGCACCAGCTGTTTTGAATCGAACCAAGCGCCTGGCGAGAACGAGTCGTACCCGACCAAGTTGTTCACAAAGGTTTCGCCCTCAACCAGCACGCGCTGACCGGAGAAACTCGTGGCACCGCCTAGTGCGATTGAAACCAGAACACCCAGCAGTGAAATGTGAAATAGCAGGTTTCCGGTTTCGCGAACGTAACCTTTTTCGGCACTAACCGAAGTCTTGGTTACGCGCACGCGGAAACGACGAGCCCTGAGAATTTGGGCAATCGCATCCAAGACGTTGGCACGCTTTGATGCCTTGGTGAGGTGAGCAGGAAAGCGAGACAGGTTTCTCGGGGTCTCAATTGGCTCGCCGCGCATCGCGTGCCAGTGGTGAGCCGCTCGAGGAACTACACAGCCAACCAGTGAGATAAAAAGTAGAACGTAGATTGACGAAAACCAGACCGACGTATAAACATCAAAGAGTTGAAAACCATCAAGATTCTTAGCCAATTCGGGGTTGTTCTGGAAATAGCTGGTGACACCGTTTGGGTCGGACGATCGCTGAGGGAAAACCGATCCGGGAATTGCTGCTACCGCAAGAAGCAGCAACAGCATTAGCGCGGTTCGCATGCTGGTGACCTGCGACCAAATCCAGCGCGCCCATCCGGTAAGACCAAGCTTTGGTGAACGAATTTCGTCGCCCTGCGAAACGTTAGATTGAAGGGACAAAAGAGCCGGTCACCTCCTGAAGAGCGCCGATTAGCGTTTGCCAAAGTCCGGTTGCCATGAGCGACCCAAGCACAATTAGCAGCCCGCCGCCGATCAGGTTGAAAACCCTGATGTTCTTTTTCACAAAAGCCACCGAGCGTGAAGCCCAGCTGAAACCAAAGGCCAGCAAGATAAATGGCAAGCCAATGCCGAGGGTGAACGCGATAGCCAGAGCCATGCCGCGGCCGGCGCTGGCTTGGTCTAGGGAAAGAGCCAACACTGCCGAAAGGGTTGGGCCAATGCAGGGGGTCCAGCCGAGACCGAAGGCCAGGCCGAGTAGCGGAGCGCCCCAGAGGCCGAGATTTGCGGGAACCTTAATTCGTGCGGTTCCCTGAAGAAAACTGAGCTGTCCGATCATTACCAAACCGAGCAGAGAGATTAGCACACCCATGATTCGCTGAACCCAAACCATTACCTCGGAAGAAGACGAAATCGCGAACCCGAGACTGCCGGCTAGAACGCCAAGACCCACGAAGACGATTCCGAAGCCGAGCACGAAGAGAACCGACCCGAGCACGAGCCGCGATCGCTTGGCGGCGAAGCCACCGATGAAACTTAGGTAGCCGGGCACCAACGGCAAAATGCAGGGGGAAAGAAACGAAACCAAACCGGCTAAGAGCGCTAGAGGCAGAGCCGCCGCCATCGATCCGTCGAAGATTATTTCCTGCATGGCTAGCCCTTGATCGCCGTATCGATCAGGCTTTTCAAAGTCGACGGTTCAAAACGACCGAGCACGCGAGCGGTGATCTCACCCTTGGCATTAATCACCAGGGTGGTTGGCACCGCCGAAGGCGAAACCACACCGGTGTATGCCTGAACCACGGCACCCGATTCGATGTCCATTACGCTCGGGTAGTTCAGTTTGTGATTTCGGGCAAAAGCCAGAGCGGTGGCAGCGCTGTCGCGAACGTTCACGCCAACCACCTGAACTCCTTGGCTCTCGTACTGTGTGGCGAGTGCCGCGAGATCAGGGGTTTCTGCTCGGCAAGGGGCACAGCCGGCGTACCAAAAGTTCAAAACCACCACGTGACCTAAAAGACTTTTGCTCTCTAAAATCTGACCGTCGAAAGTTTCGGCAACCCAATCGGCGCCCGTGCTTTTATCACCCTCGAACTCGGTCACCGAGCCATCGCCGGAAATATAGTTTTTGTTGGTACCAGACCGAAACTGGTCGGCCAACGGATCGCCAGAGCAAGCCGAAAGCGTTAGCGCAGAACTCAAAACTAAAAGAACAGCAGCTAGTCGCTTCATACGGCGCCCTTGTCGATGCTTGCTAAATCGGCCGCCGGTTCAAGGTAACCAACCTCGCGGAACTTTCCGTCTAGGTATTCAAAACTGGTGATGCTGGAAAGCGAGCAACGACGCTTGGACGGATTGTGAGCCAGACGCTCGCCAGCGAGGTGGCGGTGAACCATCCAGATGGGAAGTTGGTGGGTAACGAAAACCACGTGACCATCCGATACCGATTCGGCGGCTTCGCGCATTGAGCGCATCATTCGTTCAACCACCGAAACGTAACTCTCACCCCAGGAGGGTTGCATTGGGTTACGAAGATGAAAAACCAGGTGAGGTCGAAGCAGAACGGTCTTGGCGGAAACCTTGCGACCTTCAAAAAAGTTGTAAGGCTCGGTAATCCGCTCATCTAGATCCGGTTTTAGGGAAAACTGCTTGGCAATAGGCTCGGCCGACTGCTGAGTTCGAAGTAGCGGTGAAACCACTAGTTTGGCGGGCTTAACGCCGATCGCCGACAGGGAAAGAGCCGCCGCTTCTGCCATTTTCTTGCCATTTTCACTCAAATGGAAGTGCGGAAGTCTGCCGTAGAGGACGCCACCGGGATTGTGAACTTCACCGTGACGAACCAGATGAATGTGGGTGGCAGGCATAGGGCTATTCTACCCTCCGCTAAACTTGTGAACTTAGGGCGAACAGCCCGCTCTCAGGTATGAAAAGAGTTTTTAGAAATGCGCGAACGCACCCTGGTAAAAGACCTCGCTCCAAGCGTCGATGGTCCGGTAACGATTGGCGGTTGGGTTGAAAAGCTGCGCGATCAAAAGCGCATACAGTTCATCATCCTGCGCGATGAAACCGGCGACGTTCAGGTTACCTACCCTCGCCCGGTCATCAATGAAGAGCCAGACCTCGACGACGCACTGGCTGCCACGGTTTCCACCCTTACCTCGGGTTCATTCGTTTGGATTACCGGACGCCTGATTCACGACGAGCGCGTAAAGCTCGGCGGCCTTGAGATTCAGCTCGACAACCTCGAGGTGGTTAGCCTCGCCGACCCAGAAACACCGATCGCCGACGACACCAGCATCGATCGACGCCTCGACTGGAGATTCCTAGACCTTCGCCGTAGCGAAATGAACCTCGTCTTCCGCGTTCAAACCACCATCGAGCACGCTTGGCGTTCCTGGTGGTACGAAAACGACTTCATCGAAGTTCACACCCCCAAGCTAATGTCGAGCCCTTCAGAATCAAATGCCGAACTGTTCAAGCTCGAGTACTTCGAAACCGTTGCCTACTTAGCTCAGAGCCCGCAGTTCTTCAAGCAGATGGCGATGACCGCCGGCTTTGGCCGCATGTTCGAGATTGGTCCGGTTTTCCGCGCCGACCCTTCGTTCACCTCGCGCCACGCCACCGAGTTCATCTCGGTCGACATGGAAGTTTCTTGGATCGACAGCCACGAAGACATCATGGCTTTCCAAGAGCAACTTTTGGTCACCGCTTTGAAAGCCGTTAAGGAAAAGCACGGCGACGAAATCAAGCGACTATTCGACGTCGACGTGGTTGTGCCGAGCGTTCCATTCCCACGCATTCCACTGGCCGAAGCCGTGGAGATTGTAAAAGCTCGCGGACACGACATCGCTCGCGGCGGCGACATGGACCCTGAGGGTGAGCGCCAGATTGCAGCCCACGTTGCCGAAAAGTTTGGTCACGAGTTCGTGTTCCTCACCGACTACCCGGCAGCCGTTCGCCCGTTCTATCACATGCGTCACTCGGAAGACCCGTCGCTCACGAAGAGCTACGACCTAATCTGGCGCGGAACCGAAATCACCACCGGTGCCCAGCGCGAACACCGCATCGACATTCTCACCGAACAGGCAAAGTCGAAGGGTCTTGAACCAGAGGGCCTGAAGTCTTACCTCGACTTCTTCCGCTACGGAGCTCCGGCTCACGGCGGTTTTGGTATGGGTTTGATTCGCGTTCTGATGCTGCTACTTCACCAGCCAAACATTCGCGAAGTGGGCTACCTATTCCGCGGACCAAACCGCCTGGAGCCTTAAGCCCAGCTACTTGCGCAGGTTGATGGTCAAAACGCCTGAAGCTTTCAAGTAGTTGGCGTCACCCGCAACCGAAAGGGTGACCAGACACTTACCGCTGCTTGCCAATGCTCGAACCGTTTTGCCGGTAACTCGGCACCTGCCCGATTTGAGTCGAACGCTTAAAGCCCCGGTAGATTCGGTAACCGCGCTGATGGTTTGCGATTTCCCATAACGAAGCGCCGGATACACTGGCACGAGAATTCGGGAAGCCAACTTCGGAATGTTGAGAGTTGTGCTCACCATACTCGCGTGAAAACCGTTAGTTTTTGAGGTCTGAGCCGCAACCCGACATTCGCCTGAATTCAGAATCAGCACGGCTCCGGTGTTCGGATCAACCTCGCACACGCCCACGCCTTGAATTCTAGAAAACGTAACCGTGCCGTCGCCGCTTCTGGTGACCTTAGGCTTGATGGTTGCCCGAACTTTGAAACCGGTCTTGGCATAACTCGCGCTGAGTGACCCAATCTGTCTGGTTCCGTTGTTGTTTACCAGGGCCTGGAAACGATAGTCAATAAAAGTCTTGGTGGCATTCTTTGAGTTCTCAGAATCCCAGTAGCCATAAGGCTTGCGGGGGTCTAGCTGAACCGAAGGAGAAATATTCGTCCAGATTTTATCGACCATGGCTACTAGACCTAGGGTTGGCACTTTGGCTTGGATCTCCGCGAGCGCCTTAAGGTAAAGGTCCTGACACGGTTGGTACTGAATGCAACGCCCCATCATTGTGGCGCCATCATCCATCAATGGGCCGTCCCAGCCCCAGGTTTGGTCGGTTCCCCACGGATGCATCGTGAACAGCCCGCCGGTCGGCTTATGCAGGTAGTAGTTATTCGGCCATCCGCGGGTATAGCCGTCCCAGTGGCCAATGTAATGCTCCACAGCCCAGTTCATGATCATCTGGTTTAGATCCACTTTGGTTCGAATCGTATCGAACCAAGCCTTGCCGGAAAGCGAGTTGTTCCAATCGCGCAGTTGAGTTACTTCCGAACGATCGGTGGTACTGCCTTCGTCAACTTCCATATCCGGGCCAACCTCAACGCCATAGGCGCCCTCGTAGAGAAGCTCGGTGCCACCTGGGAACCAGCGTTTTAGCATCGGCTTGTCGTAGGTTTCAATGTTCGAGTGCAGCCCGAAGTTTGCGCCATTGAAAGAAACGTTCGCGTATCCAACTCTCGGAGCGGCTACTCCGAGCGCCCTAAACAATCGGTAACTGACCGCTTCATGCAGCATCGACGCGTCTTGCACCATGTTATTCAAAGTGAACTTCTTTACGCCGTAAATGGTTTGACCAGGTACCGAGTAATTGACCTTCACTTTGAAAGCTGCCTTTTCATCCAAAGATCGGAAGGATCCCCAACCACCCTTGACATGCACCCCTACCGCATAGGTTGAGGTGGCACCAAGTGCCGTGGTGAGCTTGATGGTAGCCGGTTGGTACACGCGAAGGTCGGCACGCAGAGCCGCTTCGGCGGCCGGCGTCATAGTGATGTCAATCTGGTTCACGGTGAGCGGATTGAACAAAAACGCCTGGGTGTCGGTTCCTTCAACATAAGTTTTGTCGACGACCACAGCGGCTTGCGCTGAGACCGGCATGGAAAGACCTGTGACAACGACGATTAGGGCTAGCGCCGAACTCCAGAGCCGCTTCAAGAGACAGCCAATGCTGAACGGAGACGAACTGGATCGATGTGCCAGTAGTTATGCACTTTGCCATTGATCAGAAGAACCGGGATTTCTTCGGAATACCGAACAAAAAGTTCATCGTCTTCAAGGATGTTTTTTCTATCCAGAGTCACTTTCCCTTGAATTTCTTCCAAGACACCAGAAACCACGGCCTCGGCGTCATCGCAAAGATGACAGCCAGGCTTTCCGATTAGGGTCAGGTGGAATTCGGTGGACACATTAACATCCTAGGCTTACGCCTAAACTTGTGGAGTGCCTAAGACTCCGCAACCAGCAAAGATCGAAGCAGCCTTTTTTGATCTCGACAACACTTTGCTGCGCGGAGCTTCAGCTTTTCTGTTTGCCAAAGCTGCCTTCGAACGAAAGTTTGTGAACCGACGAGAGCTTTGGCGCTTCGCCTGGCAGCAGTTCAAGTTCATCACTCGCGGCGAATCTGCCAAGATGCTCGCCCACATCGAAGACCGTGCCATGAGCTTGGTGGTTGGCCAAAGCGCCGCTGCCCTGGAAGCACTGGTTGGAATCACCTGGGAAGAATACGTAAAAGCCAAGATGTGGCCGGAAACCGTGCGCATTGCTCAAGAGCACGTGAAGAATGGTCGCGAAGTTTGGATCGTCACGGCGTCTCCGGTGCAGATGGGTCAATACATCGCCAAGGAACTCGGACTAACCGGTGCACTTGGAACCATTCTAGAAGTTAAAGACGGCCTGCTCACCGGAGAGTTTGAAGGACGCCCGCTTCACGGAAAAGCCAAGGCCAAGGCAATCAAGAAACTTGCCACAGAGCGCGGAATCAGCCTAAAGCGTTCCTACGCCTACTCCGACAGCCACAACGACCTCTACATGCTCACTAAAGTGGGCCACCCGGTAGCGGTCAACCCAGACAAAACCCTGCTGCGATTCGCCAAGGCAGCCCGCTGGAAGATCCTCGATTTCAAGAAGCGCGAACTAAAAGCCAATAAGTAAAACCCGCCAAGTTTCTTGACGGGTTTTGCTTTTTAAAGCTCTACTTCTTATTGCGACGCTGGTGGCGTGTCTTTCGAAGCAACTTGCGGTGCTTCTTCTTTGACATGCGCTTACGACGCTTCTTGATGACGGAACCCATACGGACCTCACTAGTTGGAAACTTGATGGCCCTAAGCCAAACAAACGATTTCTCCATTCTAGGGGATACTGGTTGGAGAGTTTTAAAAGGAGATAAAAATGAACGCACTGCTAAAGAAATCCATCGCCGAATTTGTTGGTGTAACCGTATTCCTCACCGCCATCACGGCGTCATCCCAACCGCTAAAAGTAATTTCTCTAGCGCTTGCCCTGGGCATCATGGTTCTCGTCACCGGTCCGATCAGCGGAGGTCACCTGAACCCTGCGGTCTCCCTCTACTTCTACATCAAGCGTCAGATAACTCTTGGAAACCTGTTGGCTTTCGTGGGTGCTCAGCTTGCCGGCGGTATTTCTGGCTCGTACCTCGGTTCGCTAATCTCCGGCAAAACCGTTGCCGGATTCTCCGGTAACGGAGATAACCTGCCAATCGCATATCTGGCCGGCGAAGTAGTAGCCACCGCCGGATTAGTTTGGCTAATCGCCACCCTGGTGAACAACAAGCAGACCTCTTGGATCCCCTTCGCTGTGGCGGCCTGGGTTATGGCAGCGGCTAACTTCACACTCACCGGCGCGCAGGCAAACCCTGCGGTAACTTTCGGTGTCATGGTTCAGGGCTTGGCTGCTAACCAGGGCGTTTCCCTAATCGTCGCCGAGCTTGTTGGTCTGCTTCTAGCCATCGTGCTCCTGATGATTTTTGCGCCGGCCAAGAAAAAGCGCGCTGCCGCAAAGAAGTAGCCGATGACCATCAAAGCCTCAGTACTTTTCGTTTGTGTTCACAACGCCGGTCGCTCCCAAATGGCCGCCGGCTGGTTACAGCACCTTGCCGGAGACCGCGTTGAAGTTCGCTCAGCCGGTTCCGCTCCAGGCAACTCGGTGAACCCCGCTGCCGTTGCGGCCATGGCCGAGGTTGGCATCGACATTTCGAACGCCACCCCAAAACTTCTCAGCACCGAAGCCGTTGAGGTTTCCGACTACTGCATCACCATGGGTTGCGGCGACGTTTGCCCGTTCTTCCCAGGAAAGCACTACCTCGACTGGAAACTAGACGATCCAGCCGGTCAGGGTGTTGAAGCGGTTCGTCCGATTCGTGATGACATCAAAAAGCTCGTCGAGGGACTCATCGCCGACATCGACGCCAAGTACTAGTTACTTACCGGAAGCGATTTCTTTAGCTCTTGCCAGAGCCGCTGCGGTTGCCTTACTAAAAAGTTTCGCCAATTCGGCCTGCTCCAAAACCGCCACAGCCTGCATGGTGGTTCCGTTCGGGCTGGTGACTTGCTTGCGCAGGGCTTCTGGGCTCTGGTTTGAAGCTGAGAGCAGTTCGGTGGCACCGGCAAAGGTTTCTTCAACCAACATGGCTGCCACATCTTCGGCGAAGCCCATTTCCTGGGCGGCCAGAGTTAGCTGCTCAATCAGGTAGAAAACATACGCGGGTCCAGAGCCGGAAATGGTGCTTAGGGCATCGATCTGCTCTTCTGGCAGAACCACCACGCGTCCCACGGTTTCAAAAAGCTCCAGTGCGGTTTCCAACTGCTT